>NZ_LWGA01000741.1:0-3508 GCF_001635235.1 Oleiphilus sp. HI0117
TCGTTGCAGCGATTAGTTCATTCAGCTGTGAGCGACAAGCAGACAAGGCAATATGTGCCGCAGAAGAATCTAGTTGCATGGCGTTCACTTCTCGCAGTGACAGTATTAGCGCGATATGTTTTTCAATTGCGCCTTGCCCCCAATCTGAAGCAATGGCTTCGGCCATACGGTTAGCGGCAATCGCGGCACACACATGCAAGTCTTCATAAGTGCGAAAGGCCTTTACATATTGAAGGTAGCCATCCCCCTGCAAGATATAACTTTCCTTGATAGCGACTCGGTCAAGAATGACTTTTCCGTGGCTGATTTCAGGCACAAAACCGAGAGACGGCATCTCCTGAATCGCAATTCCTTCAAGCTGCGTATTTAAGGCGATAACTTTAATCAGAGGGCGGCCCGACAAATCAAGGCCATCTCCTCTACGCTCATCTCGGCAAGCAACGTAAATCATGCCGGCATCTTCGGCTCCCGAAACGAAAGACTTCTCTCCTGAGAGATAGAGCTGCGCCTTTTCTGTATAAAGCCGGGCATTAATAGCACGAGGGTGATTTCCTCCTGCTTCCGTCACACACACCGAAGCCAGTAGGGCTTCCTCCAAACCAAAAAGCGCTTCGATAGCAGACTGGTATGCACCTGCAAAAGCAAAACCGACACTGGCACTCATTCTGCCTGCTAGTATCGCCCGATCAATCGAGTTGGAAAAGCTGCCTGTAGCTTGTTTGAAATGAGCAAACCATTCTGACATCGGCATCGCCTGCCAAAGCTTTGTATCGTTCTTAAGCAACGATTCAAGTATGCGTTGGGAGTCACTCATTAATGCGCCTGATCCCAATTGTCACCTACTTCAGCCTCAACAATAAGCGGAACATCAAGATCTGCGGCAGACATCATATTTTCAATCAGTAAAGCTTTGACACCTTCAACCTGGCCCTCAGCGACTTCAACCACCAATTCATCATGCACCTGCATAATCATTTTTGCGTCAAGACCAGCACCTTCAAGTGCGGCATCGACCTTTATCATCGCCTTTTTGATAATATCTGCCGCCGTACCTTGCATTGGTGCATTAATCGCCGTCCGCTCTGCTGCTTGCTGAAGCATTTTATTTCGAGCATTTATCTCAGGAAGATATAAACGACGACCAAAAACGGTTTCGACATAACCATCATCATGTGCTTGAGCCCGGATTCTATCCATGTACTCAAGTACACCTGGGTAACGTTCGAAATAACGATCAATATATTGCGCTGCTTCTTTTCGAGATACATTGATTTGCTTCGCCAAACCAAATGCCGACATACCGTAAATCAAACCAAAGTTAATGGCTTTGGCTTTGCGGCGCTGATCAGCACTCACCTCTTCAACAGAAACATCGAAGACTTCTGCAGCAGTCGCACGGTGTACGTCTTCTCCTTGAGCAAATGCCTCCAACAAGCCCTTATCTTGAGACAAGTGCGCCATAATTCTCAGTTCTATTTGCGAATAGTCGGCTGCGATAAGCTTATAACCGTCGGGTGCAACAAAAGCCTGACGAATCTTTCGACCTTCGGTGCTTCGAATCGGAATATTCTGCAAGTTCGGATCACTAGAAGATAAACGCCCTGTCGCGGTGACAGCCTGATGATAAGAAGTATGAATTCTCCCTGTTCCCGGATTAATCAACTGCGGAAGTTTATCGGTATAAGTCGACTTGAGTTTTGCCAGACTACGGTGCTCAAGAATTAACTTAGGCAGCGGGTAGTCAAGTGCTAATTCCTGTAAGACCGGCTCGGCGGTTGAAGGTTGACCCTTGGGCGTCTTCTTGATGATCGGCAACCCTAGTTTCTCAAAGAATATCGCTTGCAACTGTTTTGGTGAACTTAAGTTGAACTCTTCACCCGCCAAGTCATAAGCTTCACGCTCTAGCTCAACAATTCGTTCGGCTAATTCCTGACTCTGCTGCCCTAGAATATGAGCGTCAACCACCGCACCTGTGCGTTCTATTTTTGACAGAATCGACAACAGAGGCTTATCTATTTCATGATAAACCTTCGCCAGCCCTTCAATCTTTTCTAATTGCGGATAGATTGCATGGTGAAGCGCCAAAGTAATCTCGGCATCTTCTGCGGCATAAGGCCCGGCTTGCTCTAGAGCTATTTGGTTGAAGGTAAGCTGTTTGGCTCCCTTCCCGGCGATATCTTCAAAGTGGATGGTTTTTCTGCCCAAGTACTTCTCGGCCAGAGTATCCATGTCGTGACGACTTCCCGTGGAGTTCAGCACATAAGATTCAATCATCGTATCGTGCGCAATACCTTGAAGCTCAATACCATGATTGGCCAATACACTTTTATCGTATTTCAGGTTTTGGCCAACTTTAAGCTGCTCACTACTCTCCAGAAGTGGCTTTAGTTGATCAAGTACCCAATCTTTATCTAACTGCTCGGGCGCATCCAAGTAATCATGACAAAAAGGCACATAAGCTGCTTCCTCTGCATTACAGGCGAAGGAAACACCTACCACCTCGGCTTCCATATAGTTGAGGCTGGTGGTCTCGGTATCAAAAGCAAATAAGTCCGCCGACTTAAGTTTGTTAAACCAAAGCGCAAACGCATCTTTGTCAAGAATAGTCTGGTAGTCGCAATTATGCTCAACTACCGGCTCTTCTGCTTGTTCCGCATCATCTCCCGCACTGTTCAAGGCTCTTTCTTGGGCAGTGACCCAAGACCGGAATTCATACTCGCTAAATAGTGCTAACAATCGTCGGTGGTCAGTTTCTTTGTGGCTGATATCCTCTAGCGCTTCCGGCAAATCTATTTCAGTTTTGATCGTTGCCAACTCATAAGACATCGGTAGAAACGATAAGCTATCACGCAGGTTCTCGCCAACTTTACCTTTCACCTCATCGGCACTATCAATAACACCCTGCATGCTACCATAAGCCGTTAACCACTTTACCGCCGTCTTCGGGCCACACTTCGGCACGCCGGGAATATTATCAACCGAATCGCCAACCAAAGCTAAGTAGTCAATGATCTGATCAGGGCGAACGCCGAACTTATCTTCGACGCCTTGAATATCCATTTTGGTATCGGTCATGGTATTGATCAGCGTCACATGCTCTGTCACTAACTGAGCCATATCCTTATCGCCAGTTGAGATCACCACATCGATCTTCTTTTGCGTTGCCTGATGCGCCAAGGCACCAATCACATCATCCGCTTCGACATCAGGAATGATGAGTAAAGGCAAACCCATTGCTTCAATGATCTCGTGAATCGGCGCGATCTGAGAACGTAAATCATCAGGCATCGGTGGACGATTCGCTTTATAGTCAGGGTAAATTTCATGACGAAAGTTCTTACCTTTAGCGTCAAAAACCACAATTACTTTAGAGCCTGGATAGTCGGTTTCCAGCCTTCTAAGCATGCTGATCACACCTTTAATTGCTCCGGTTGGCTGGCCTTTAGAATTAACTAAAGGAGGTAAACCATGAAAAGCCCGGAATAAATAAGATGATCCATCCACCAAA
>NZ_LWGA01000742.1:0-19478 GCF_001635235.1 Oleiphilus sp. HI0117
TGAGCAAGGCAAGGCAAGGCGGCCTTTTCCAGGTCCGCCAAATCCATTTGGCGGCACTGTAATTTGCCTTGGCTATGAACCGCTCTCATCATACCGCTACTTGAAGCTCTTTCGTCTACGGGTAAGCCGTGCAAAAACACCTCACGTGAACAAGCAAACCCAGCTAGCGCCATGACATGCAGATAAGCATTTTGAAGATAACGCGATACAGCTACTTGAGCAGGCTCTACTGCTTCAGCACTCGATACATTCGCCGCATTGTCATAAGAGCTACTGGCGGAATTATGGGACAAAGAAAAAACCTCAAATATCAAAAATAGCTCATCAAATTGTGAGCTAAACTATAGATGAGCTTTAGAAGCGAAAAGACTCTCTGTTACACTGCTTCTTCAAAGCTTTTTCTAACTATAGCAGTTATTTAACGAGGGTATAGACTGTGCTTACACAAGATCAATTCAAGACTAGCAATTTGTTGATCGCCATAAAGGTTACTTTATTGGCTTTATTGTTTTTCGTCAGCACGAGTAAGCTGTATGCCGAAGAAAGCACCAGCACAACAACCGTCTATAAAGTCACAAAACCAGATGGCAGCATATCGTACTCAGACCAACCACAAAGCAACGCCGTCACCTTGGAAGTCGAACCCGTTCCAACCATACCTGCACTAAAACCAAGCCCCATAAGTTTTAGCTCTGCACCTACAGACGACAGCTTTCTTTACCAGTCACTTGTTATTAGCGCACCAATAGACCGGAGCGCACTCCACTCAGGCACGGGTGACATCACTGTAAGCACCATATTAGAGCCTTCATTAAGAGCAGAGGACAAACTGCGCTTTCTGCTGGATGGTGCCGAAGTTGCATTACAAAAAGGGGCGAGCTTGCTGCTAACAAGCCTAAATAGAGGAACACACACGATCACGGTCCAAGTTATCGACCCACAAAACAAGGCTCTTATCTCAGCCAGTAGTCAATTTACAGTTCATCGACCTATCGCCAGAGCGTTCAAAATTAACTAACACATAGAGAGCACCAATAGGGAACACCCCAAAAAAGCAATGCACAAAATTGGTGCGCACATCCTATCTTCATCTATACTAAACCAAGAGCCCTGACACGCAAGCAGTCGGGAGCTCGCTAAATAGCTACTCTCTGAACATATTCGACGCCACATAAAACATTGGTTTGCTTCTTGCTTTGGCTATTATAGTTCGCCCCAGGCAAGAGCAAGCCTGTTTGCATGTAATTTCGTCTTTCAATGGATACAAGCTTTAATGACAACCAACCTGTTCTCAGATGCCTACCAACAACGCATACTCGAAGGCTTGTCGACTGCTGTTATCCTTATTGATGCAAATTACCAGATTAAATTTATCAATCCTGCTGCCGAAATGCTCCTGCAAGCCGGTTACAAACGAATACTATCCAGCAAGCTAGATCACCTCTTTATTAAACATGAAGAACTTTTGTTTGACGAGTTCCAGGCCATTATTGATGGCGGGCACTCATACACTCAACGTGACTGCGAGTTTATTCTACACAACGGCCAAGAGCTTCTTGCAGACTGCTCGGCATCAAAGTTCTCTCAAGATTCTCAGGATTTACTGCTGATCGAAATGCAAGCAAAGGATCGTTTGAAGCGGATCAGCCGTGAAGAACAGCTGCATGAGAACCAGGAAACAGCTCAAATCCTTGTTCGTGGCTTCGCTCATGAGGTTAAGAACCCTCTCGGTGGAATTCGGGGTGCCGCTCAGCTACTTGATGCAGAGCTGACCAACCCAGAGCATCATGAATACACACAAATTATAATGAGTGAGTCGGACCGGCTGAGAAGTCTGGTAGATCGAATGCTCGGCTCTAATAAAGCCCTCAAGCGTTGTGAAACAAACATCCACGAGATTCTTGAAAGAGTTCACACCCTGATTCATGCCGAATCTGCAGGCAAAATTAATATTATCAGGGACTACGACCCAAGTATTCCTGAATTCCTGGGCGATAAAAGTCAGTTAATTCAAGCGTTTCTGAACATTGCGAAAAATGCACTTCAAGCACTGTCTGAGCAAAAAGACGAAAATCCTTCACCTCAGATTGTCTTGAGAACGCGAACTCTAAGGCAGTTCACTATTGGTCATACTCGACATCGACTGGTACTAAAGGTTGATATTATCGACAACGGCCCAGGTATACCAAAGGATTCCATTCAGAATATTTTTTACCCCATGATCAGTGGGCGCGCAGAAGGTACAGGTCTGGGCTTATCCATTACGCAAAGCATATTTACCAAGCACGATGGCTTGGTCGAGTGCGAAAGCAAACCAGGTAAAACCGACTTCATTATTTATATCCCTATCGATAGCACGCGCTCACCTAAACCAACAAACGTTTCAAGTATCTCGGAGTAACACTATGACAACAAAGCCACTTGTATGGATCATTGATGATGACCGCTCTATACGCTGGGTACTTGAAAAAGCGCTAGCAAAAGAAGACTACGAGCTTCGCTCTTTTGAAAGCGGTGAAGGTGTAGTAGAGCGACTTTCTAGCGAGAGCCCTGATGCGATTATCAGTGATATTCGCATGCCTGGCATTGATGGGCTTGCACTACTTGAAAAGATTCAAGCTAATAACTTGCATCGTGGCGTACCGGCAGTTCCGGTCATTATTATGACCGCTCATTCCGACTTGGACAGCGCTGTTTCCTCCTATCAGAGTGGCGCTTTCGACTACCTACCCAAACCCTTCGATCTAGATGATGCCGTCGCACTAATCAAACGCGCCATTGCTCACTCCCAAGAGCAAAAAGCACAGAATATGCCTGATGCACCGGAGCTCAATGAAGAAAATACTGAAATCATTGGTAAAGCTCCAGCGATGCAGGAAGTGTTTCGCGCTATCGGCCGCTTATCACAGTCAAATATAACGGTTCTGATCAATGGCGAATCAGGAACAGGTAAAGAACTGGTCGCTCGTGCTTTGCATCAGCATAGCCCCCGTGCACAGTTACCATTTATTGCCTTAAACATGGCTGCAATTCCCAACGACCTGATTGAGTCTGAGTTATTTGGTCATGAGAAAGGTGCCTTTACAGGTGCTGGAGGACAGCGCACCGGACGCTTTGAACAGGCTGATGGCGGTACACTTTTCCTCGATGAAATCGGAGATATGCCTGCCGATACGCAAACCCGCCTATTACGTGTACTTGCTGATGGTGAGTTTTATCGAGTCGGTGGCACCACACCCGTTAAGGTTAACGTTAGGATTATCGCTGCAACCCACCAAAACCTTGAAGGTCTGGTTCAAGAAGGTAGCTTCCGGGAAGATTTATTTCACCGTTTGAACGTTATTCGCGTTCACCTACCTAAACTATGCGACCGAAGTGAAGACGTCCCCACCCTGGCGAACTACTTCTTAAGCAAAGCAGCTGAAGAGCTCTCGGTCGACATCAAGCAATTACGCCCTGAGACCGAAGAGTACTTAAGTGCCATGCCCTGGCCAGGTAATGTTCGACAGCTAGAAAACACCTGTCGCTGGTTAACCGTCATGGCTAGTGGTAGAGAGGTTCATGTATCAGACCTGCCGCCAGAATTATTAGATGAAGATAACACTGCTCCAACAGCAAGTACTTGGCAGGAAGCCTTGCGAAAGTGGGCTGACCAGGAACTTAAAAAAGGTAATAGTGCCATTCTGGATCAAGCTGTTCCCCAGTTTGAGCGTATTATGATCGATACGGCATTGAACCATACTGGCGGACGACGTAGAGATGCTTCCCAGTTATTAGGCTGGGGCCGGAATACGCTTACCCGTAAAATCAAAGAGCTTGATATGAGCTTTGAAGAGAGTACTGAGGAAGAGGATTAAGCCCCTCCCTCCGCATTACTCTCATATTTTGTAGGCAGCGGGTTCCATCCCGCGCTATGCCCAAACCTTGGAGCACGACCTAGAATCAGTTACTCACTTCTCGCCAGTAGATAATTCTGTCGTGGCCTCGATATTGACCAAACTGCGCCTCAACAAAGGGGTGCTCATCATCCAGAGCGCCATCTCCGTCCCAGTCAAAACGCAACCATGGCAATGCAGATAAGTCCTGATTAACTTGAACTTTTCCAGCCCCGCCGACTCCTGGAGCGCTGAAGCTAAAGTTTTCATTTTGCGCATCATCGAGAGGAGCATTCACACTTAAGGTAGTTAACTCTGAACCCACAAGAATATCTTCTAAGCTCGTAGCACCACTACCTAAAGGTGTAACAGTTGGAACAACTGCGGTACATTGATCATCAGTATGGGCAACAAAGGTTCCGGCGCTAGAATAATATTGGGGGTAAGCCTTCATTTTTAACGCTTGAGTATCAGGCCCATAGGCATTCTCCATTTTCCACCGTCCTTGCCGTAATTCTGAGCTAAATTGGAAACCAAGCGCTGCTAAATTACTAGTGCCTGTCACATCATCATCGTCTTCCAAAGTAACGACCAAATCAATATCTGCGTCAAAAGGAACGATATTGGTCCCTGCAGGTCGATCATAACTGAAGTTAGGGTTACTAGAGTGGATAAGTAAGCTAAGCGTTCCATCAATATCTGTTGTCGCACCATAACTTATATCTCCAACTGGCGAGGATAATGTCGCCGCCGTCGCTGCATTATCGGTATAGCAAAAACCCTTAACGCCTACACTACCACCACAAGACTCATCTAGCTCCAGGTTTGCACCCAAGCGCCAAAAATCACCTTCATAGTTTTGTGTAATCGTGCCATCAGCACGTACAGCACTTATCGTCAATTCAGGGACAGTATTCCATTGAAAGGCCTGATTCATATAAGTGAAGGGCGATAGTCCAACGACATTACACGCTGGGGCAAAATTTCCTCCTGTGACGGAAAAGCTCACATCAAAACGATCAGGGATAAACCGACCAACATTACCACTTGTACCACCGCTGACGACTTCACCCGCATAATCGGGCACGGCATAGGCTTCCATAGTGAAAACCCCCACCTCATCTATTTGTTGCGTCACCGACACAACACCATCATCTGCCAATGTAAAGGCCACATCGCTCTCGGCAACATTGGCATTAACACCACTTAGCGGTGCAATAAGATTACTACGCAACGATATTGGCGAAGGACTGATATAGCTCTCAGCCGTTGTTGCGCTTGCATCCGCGCAGACAGCTCTAAGCTGCTGAGTAAAATTATCACCGACCGTTGCAAACTCACTGCAAGATCCAAAAGGAGAAGAACAACTTGGCGCGCTCGGTACAGTCGACTCAATCAAGGAAGGAGAGACAACAAAGGCATTAGACATAAGACCTTGCATAAGTGGCGTTTCACTGAGCCCATCCTCATGTTCAAAGTTAATAGACAATATTTGTCCAGCATCTAAATGCCTAACGTCAAGATCTGCTACACCTTGATCAAAATCTAAAGTCAGATTATCACTAGCAGGTAAACTGTTAGCGATAAGCGTGTTATTAAGGCTTAGGGAAGTCCTGGCCGTATCTGCAATAGCGGGTGACTCATCAGATTGATAATTCACCTCAAACCATGCTTTTAAGTCTTTACTCCCGTCAAAATCAGTCAACACTGAACAAGCACTACCACTTGGTTGAGTTTGACCGACAGCGGTTAATGTCATCGATTCAGAATTACCACAAACAAAAGAGGCCGGGTTGGTCGCAACAAATCCGTAAGCACTAAAGTTTGTACCCGGCGTTGCGGTAGAGCTTACACTCTCTGCAGTATCTTCGGCGGTCACGACCACACCATCAACCGCCCTCTCATGGAATAAAAAGACCGTTGCTGCACCGCTTTCAGAGCCATCCAGAGTGAGACCCGATATGGAGGAACCACCGCTAGCAGCATCATAAAACTCGCTATTTGAATCATCATTGGTACTTAAACCAATCGTACCAACATAGTCAGTTTTATCAGTAACACCATCCGCACATACAGCTTGAATACTCACTTCAGCTCTGGAACTCGGGCAGGCTAACCCATAGTCAGGCTGAGTAATCGAAAAACTACCTAAAGAACACGAGCTACAAGCATGAGAGTCCCCCATAGCCGTTCCAATTTCTGCTTCAGTCAGCACGCTATCGTAAACTTTAATCTCATCCAAACGGCCATAAGCTGAAGCGCCTGGTGTTAGATAAGTAGATGAATTGTCCCCGAAGAAGATATTTCCTACATCACCCATAGTGCCGTTAGATGAAATTGACGATGAGGCAGCAGAGCTTCCATCAACATATATATGCAATTCATCGGCAGATAAGTCCCAGGTTACGCCAAGATGAACCCACGTTCCCGCAACAACTGAGTTAGCACTTGTGTATAAGTTGAAATCAAGATCCGCGCTATCTTCCAAGGCAAATCGTAAGCGACCATCATTTAATTTTGCCAAGAAGAAATACTTATCGTTAGAATTTCCTATGACATCGGTAGTTGCATCAATTAAGGTCTTATCTCCACTCCCCACCCAGTTCTCTTCAGCTCGATACCAAAGCACAATAGTCCCTTGACTACCTACGTCTGTGTCCAAGTCCAGCTGTGAGTCAATGGCATCAATCGTTGCTGAATTTGAGTTGTCGGGAATAAAACTACCTTTACAAACCTGGCCGCTGGCATGGGACTCTGCACTACCGACACTTAATCCCGCATTACCGTTACCCGAATAATCCTCGATCGACACGCCTGCGCCCGACCAATTATTTTGCTCAAAGGCAAAGTGAGCAAGAGGCTGATAGGCGCCACATGAACGTGTCTCGGTATATAAGGCATTCACTTGCGAATCACTTAGAACGCTGTTGTATATTTTGACTTCATCTAGCTGACCTTGAAAGTACTCTGGCGAACCACCTGTATCTTCTATCCGGCCGATACTCGTGAAAGAGTTGCCAATCACACCTGCTGCTGCGGTGCCACTTTGATCCAACACGCCATCAATATATATTTTATACGCACCACTACCGGCATCACGTGTTAGCACCACATGATGAAAGCTATCATCATTGATCACACCTGAGGACTTTGACGAGTAATCATTACCAACCGATAAGCCAATATGGCCCGAGGCATCGATCCAGCCCCAAAAGATATCGTCCGAGCCACCCGACTCTTCCACCCCGGCAATACCGGGCGCCTGCCATCCAGTATTATTTCCAACTTGTGTGGTCTTAATCCAAAAGCTCAGAGAAGAAGTCCCCGTTAGAGTTGCCCCCACTTCAGAGCTTTCAATGTAGTCATCAACTCCATCAAAATCGCCTGCTCGGCAAAGGTGTGCTGTACTCGTCGTGTCTAAGCCATTTTGAGAACTTCCATTACTAGGGCTGGCAGAGCTATCCACCACATCGCCTGATGAGCCAGACCAAGCCGTCTCGTCCATTCGAAATTCTGCGACAGGTTCAGGTAGCTCACCTGTGACCGCACATGAACTCAAAGCTGCACTTGGAATAGCTTCCCAACTGCCACCGTCACGGCGCCATTGCAAACGAGCATAAGCTTGACCAGTATGCTCAAAGTGCTCCATCTGAACGATATAGCCCTGCCCAGAATTTAATGATTGCGCCGCAGAAGTGCTCGAATAACGCGGTCCATGAAGGCTCCAGTCATTAATAATCTCACTACCTTCAAGGTCTAAGCGTACACCATCATCTGAATACAGCCGGAACTCATAACTACCTGTTTGTGTCGGTACCACATAGCCATTCCAACGAATACTGAAACGCTCATTATTTCCAGAGGTACTAGGGAAAATAGTCGGCGTTCCTGAGCCCCAACCAAAATCCACTTGGCTATCTTTACGCAGATATTCCGTACCGGTAAATAAACCTGAAGGCTGAGAAACCTTGGTTCCACTTCCGTTACGTTGATCAAAGTAATGACCAGTTAAACCAGAGAAATCAACGCTGTGATCAGTACCATCCACCGTCAAGGTATATGCCTGGCCCGCTACAATTCCTGTTACCTGCAATACAACCGTTGTGTCACTTTGCTGACTAACACTACTAATCGTCGCTGCATTTAAGGAGTAGTAGCTAGTATCTAAGGCATCACTATCAATGGTATTGTCGAATTCGACTACCAAGAGATTATCAACACCACAGGCACCATGGACACTATCAACATTCAATACACCACTCGCCCCTTCTCTCAAAGCAATTAAGTGACCAATGGCATCATCAAAAATTGTTGACGCCGTCGCGACTCGATCACCCGATGCACCTGCCGTAGGTCGAAGCTCATATGCGGCCATTGTTGTTATTCCGTCATTACCCTTATGTTCCTCAATATCGTACATTTCAGTCATACCGACAGGTGCGGAAAACGCTGCGTCTCCGGCTTCAAGCGTATAAAATGCCACCAGCATTCCCCCCGAGCCTGAAGTATTGACCGACGGTGCTGTCACACTGGACCAACTCATACCTACGCTAGAATCTTCATCATCTATTGGTGTGGAGGTATCGACACCTCGAAAGACAGACATACCACCTATATACCGCCGATTCCGATTGCCATCAAAATCAAAGTTATACCCGGTCCCAGCGTCGCCAGACGTAGCCAGGCGATAGTACAATGATTGGAGTACATCATCGTCTCTGTCTTGAGAGCTAATCTGAGTCCAACCAGCTGGCGCTGTCACCCCATCACTACCACTTCTGTTTCGGATAGTAATCTGCACCAATAACAAATCATTTTCTTCAGCACTCGCTGGTACAGTAAGAGTGACATCATCGTTATTGCCATCTTCAGTCGTACTAGCTACAAAAGTAATTGCAGAATGAGCACTACTAGCGAAAGTAAACAGACAGACAATCACACATATACTTGTAATAAGTCGGAACAATAACAAAACACCCTTATTAATCATGAGCCCTCACCTGCACCGAACGAGTCGCCTGGTCCAAACCACTTCCACAGGTCGCTGTGCTTGTAAATGTCATATAATTTGTACCTGCCACCGTATCAATTCGGCAAATCAGTTGTGCAATGCAGTTATCCAAGCCAGGGTTACTCCCTCCTGCATCAAAGTCCAGATACCCCATTGCATCATTACAAGTTGTCCCGCCAACGAACACTCTGTTTAGCGCTATCTGAGCACCGCTTTCCGCCGCGTAAAAGGCTCGTGTAGATTCAAAGTCTTGAGCAAAGCCCATACTGGAATCTTCAGCCAGATCACTCATTGCCAAAACGATCAAAGCAAGAATAACGATCAAAAATATTGTCGCAGGAAGTCCAATACCTCGCTGCTTAAGGTGTAGTTGTCTAAAGTGGAGTTGCCTAGGGTACATTGCGAATTTGCACCTCTTGATTTACGGCCTGGAGTTCACCATTACTACCTGTAACACTGTAAGCAATATTTACCACAGCATTACGAGTCAGGCTGGCGTCTGTATAAGCAAAGCTACCTAAATTCGCACCATTTGCCATGACATTTTGCTTGTTGGTATCAGGGGTCGAATCAAAGCCATAATCAAAATAACGATAGAGAAAGCCACCGCTAAAACAAAACATCACGGGGTCCTGACTAATAAACAAACGCTTAGTTGGGGAGTCACTGACAAATTGATGGCTTGATTGTAAGTTAATCGTCAAAGCACCGGCTGTTGCGCCGGCAGTAATACTAGAAAGCAAGCTACTAATTACGCGCTGGCTTCCAGATAGGTCATAAACATCACTGACGGCATTACTATAAACGGCCACTCTGTCCTGGCTAGTATCGACACTTGCATCCACGTAGCTAGCAAAAGGTACCACCTCGAAACTACTGGCCCCACTTAAAATCGGCACACTTAAATAGTCCGTTGCAGCGACAGTGGGAATAAACTCAATACATGAGCCGCCACTAAGCGTTTGAATACTATTCGGTAAAGCTAATCGTAGTTCTCTACTTAGCTTCTCTGATACCACCCAAGCAATGGCAGATATTTTACCGCGCTCAGAGGCATCGATCATGCCCTCCGTAGTTCGACCGATAAATCCGGCAATTCCTACACCTAGAATACCTATCACGACAATCGTGACAATCATCTCGATTAAGGTAAATCCTTTAGAGTCATTTAAGGGGCGCGACATTAGAAGTTCCCCTTATAAGCGGCAAAGGTCATCGTACTTTGGCCCGGTGGCGTTATCGAAATAGTTATTTTCTTGGCGTGATTCGTTGCACTCGCTGACACTAAGTTAGCGGTATCGCACGCCACACTAATAGAAACACTATAACTGTCATAAGAACTATCTAAACCTGCAGTTAAGCTGACCGGTGGAGCATCTGTCAAACCATCATAGTCATCCACATCGTTATAGACAGAGCGAGTTTCCAGGACGCCCCCGGGTGAATCCGGCCCCAGATCTGCTGCTGTACAACCTGGGCTCGCGACCATCGGCACACCACCCACGGGCGTAGCGTGGTCATAATTCTTTGATAATATTTCGTCAAAATATAACTGTGTCAGCTTTAAGGTCTTATTCCTCCAAAGGGGGTCAGCACTATGTTTCATGGTAAAACTGAAAGAGTTCAGCACTGCAACCATAGCAATCGATAGAATCACAATAGAAATGACGAGTTCAACCAAGGTGACGCCTTGCTGTCGGCTTAAACTTCTTGAACGAGTAACATTAGCTCTCACGGGCATGCCCCCGACGATTCGTAAACAAAACCCGAGGAGGAGAAGCAAATACGATGGGTTTTCGTACCAACGATCGTAACATTGTGATTTGCGGCATCGTCCATACTTGCTGTTTGATCCCACGCCAAACTAACAGTAGCCCCCAACGCCAGCGCAAGGCCATCTATTGAAATTGTGGGCAAAGGTGTTTCCAGTTGATAAGTCTGAACGCTTTGCTGATGCTTCAGTAGGGTAAAATGCAGGTCGCCGCCAGCGGTACGAATAAACTGTATTTCCGCTGGATCTCCCGACGGTATAGGTGCCGCACCCGCTATTTGCACCTCTTGAGCACTGACACCCAAGGCTAACTGTTGCGCGAGTAAACCAAGAGAAAGAAGCCTTTCCTTGGCTAAGTAGTCTGCATAGGAGTCTTTTGAAGAGAACAGGCTATTGGCACCGACACTTAGAACACCGATGAGCACGATGACCATCACCAGCTCAATCAAGGTAAAACCATGCTGGTTAGTCTGTTTTGAATAGTTTGCTATGATCTTGTTCGA
The DNA here is from genome assembly GCF_001635235.1 of Oleiphilus sp. HI0117. NCBI lineage: Bacteria > Pseudomonadati > Pseudomonadota > Gammaproteobacteria > Oceanospirillales > Oleiphilaceae > Oleiphilus > Oleiphilus sp. HI0117. The sequence goes on from NZ_LWGA01000742.1 coordinate 11,161, forward strand.
CAAAAATCTTGCCTTTAAAAAACGAAAAAAAGCGCCCACCGGCGCTTTTTCACACAACTACTAATCAATCACAATTCGTAACATCAATTGAAATAGTTGGGCTATTATTTGCTGTAGCAGCTGTATAGGTAATACGGCAAGTTGCTGCATTAGCTGGTGTTACACCTGAAGCTGTCACTGTAACCGTCGAAGTTGCTAAACCGCCTGGAGTACCACCCAAATCGAAATCAGCAGCAGTAATCTGAGCAGCATCAAGAATACCTTCAGATCCAGCAGTTTGTGCTTCAGGATAGCCGTTCAACATCTGAATAACCTGACCTTCCATTGTAATTTCAGTCAAGGAGTTATCGCCCTGAACCAAATAGTCTGCGTGAGCTATGGATGACGCAGACCTCATCGCGCCATAAGCACCTTGAAGTGCTGCAGCACGCGCTTCACCACCTAAGTCTGCAAAACGAGGCAATGCAAAGGCTGCCAAAATACCTAAGATCACGATAACCATGACCAATTCGATGAGTGTAAAACCCGCTTGACGCTTCATGAGTAGAGCTCCTAAATCTTAATAATTATTTACTGCTTTCGTTCGTTAAAATTAAAAGTTAATGCTTCTTGGACTTAACGCCAAGTTTAAGTAGCACTAAAACTTCGTTCACTAATCTATTGATTTAACTATAGACATGCTTTTAAAACTTCGCACATCATTAATGTATGTTTTTGTTTAAAAATCGTAACAACAAAGCTTACTTTCTTAATAAAACTGCTTAAGGCTGAATATCTGTATAGACAGTGCCGGTGTTCGGGTCATACTCAACGTTATGTCCATCAACTGTTGCCTGATAGGTATATCGACAATCACCAGAATTCACCGTTGTCAGGTAGTCTTCACCCACGGCTGTCGACGTCGTTAGGCCATTAGTATTCATTAATGCCCCCCACAGTGCATTACACTCAGCAGCGGTCATTCCACTGGGGTTGGTGTTACCATTTACGCCTGTTGGCCAGCCATCGACACTAACATCGATAACATTATCTGGTTCACCATATCCAGGTAAGTCTGTAATGGCGGTACGGGTACCGTTTGCCAGCCACTGGGCTCTAACCAGTGAAACCGACGAGGTAAAACTACCACCAGCGCCTTCAACAGCCGATCGATGCGCCTCGTCAGAAATCTCGGCAAACTTCGGGAAGGCCACCGCAGAAAGAATAGCTAGCACGGCAATCACGACCACTAACTCAATTAATGTAAAGCCGGACATTTTTTTCATAACTTCAAACTCTCTTCATCAATGTAAATTGAAACCTGTTTTTGAAAACCCGTTTTTGAAAACCAAGTACCTGCTTCAGAAACTGCGCTCATGGTTTACGGCATGAGCTGCAGAACTAACCCTTCATATTCTGAATGTTTATTCGCTTGAACTTTATCCTTTGACAATAGACCAACTACTCTAAATCGCAACCATTGCGAATATCTTTGGCGCTGCCATTCAGGTTCATCGCTAACAATCCTTGAGAACTCCCCCTGCAATTGCGCTCGCAAACTCTCTACTGACACATCGCGCGGCTGATAAGCAATATCTCTTAGTTTTGGGTCAAATACCCAAACACCCGCTAGGTGCTGACTTTCCTCTAAAGCTTGCTCTCCAACATAGTGCGTCACGTCATCCTGAACCCAGTTCATCGGATTTGCGCCCACAAACTCTGCCATTGCTTGCGGCCTATCCTGGGCCACCAGAGATGCCTGCATCAAGGTAACAGCAGCATTGAGTTCTTTAAGCCTATGAATAAACTGTACACGCTCGGCATTCACTAGCTCTTGATTCAAACGTTCAGCCAACCAATTCAAGGCGAACACAATAATCAGAAGGCTCACTGCGACCACAAAATAGCGATTGCCGAAACTGCGCTCATAAACAGTTTTTTCTTCCGCTTTATACACGCTGTCTACCGTCCCATTGCTGCCTGGCCCAAGTCCCAGATTGGCAAGAAGACGCCTAATGCCAAGACCAAGACAATGCCGCCCATTGCAACGATTAATATTGGTTCGATTGCTTCAGACAAGCGCTTTAACGAGTAGTCTGCTTCTTCATCATAAAAGTCTGCCACTTCATCCAATAGGCTATCGATCGAGCCGGTCTCTTCACCAACCGCCATCATCTGCAATACCAAGGGGGTAAATATTTCGGTAGCACGCGCCGTTCTTAATAGGCTATCGCCACGCTCTATTCCCACTTTCATATCAATAATTCGTTTACCGATAAACTTATTCCCCGAGGCCTCCGCTGCAATCGCCAAAGCATGAGTAATCGGCATGCCGGAAGCGAGCATCATGGCAAAGTTTCGGGTAAATCGTGATAAGGCGATCTGTTCAAATAAAACCCCTACTATTGGAAAGCCGAGTTTTTTCCTATCCCAAATATAATTGCCATTCTCCGTCGCCACCCACTGTTTAAAGGCATATATTCCCGCAAAAATAAGACCGATAATCAGCCACCAGTAAGCCAAACAAAACTCAGAGGTCGCCACAAGTATCTGAGTCGGTAGCGGCAGGTCTGCACCAAATTTGGCAAAGACACTGGCAAATTTTGGAATAACGAACAAGTTAACAATAAACAAGGCGATGAAGATCGCAGAAATAACCATGGTTGGATAGCGAGTCGCTTGCTTGATACGTTTACGTGTATCACGCTCCATTTCCAGGCTCTCACTTAATCGTTTAAAGGCTTCCTCAAGTTGACCTGTATTTTCACCTACGTGAATCATACTAATAAACAAATCAGAAAAGACCTTGGGGTGGGCCTGCATGCATGAAGCTAAATTCACACCTGACTCTAGGCGCTGAGAAACATCAAAGAGTGTCTCGCGAAGCACTTCTGACTTGGTTGAATCCGCCAAGCCTTTCATTGCACGTATAATAGGAATACCGGCGCGAGCCAAAGCATTCATTTGCCGACAAAAAATAATCAGCTCATCAAGCGTCACTTTGGGTTTGATCAGCTGTATATTTATACTGCCCAAACTTTTTGACGCTTCCTGCAGCTCACTGATTTGAACCGGAGTAATACCTTTTTTAAGCAGCTCATTGGCAGCAGCTGACTCTGAAGCTATCTCCAGTTCACCGCTAACCTGGGCCCCTTTTGCATCACGCCCCTTGTATTGAAATCGAGCCATTAACCCTGCCACCCTTCAAGTAAGTTACTCATCGAGTTCATCCAGGTCTATTTCCAGCTCATCGTCCAAGCTTGCCCCCAATTCATCAAGGGTTGCAGAAATTCTGAAGACCTCATCAATCGTCGTAATACCCTGACGCGCATACTCTAAGGCGCACCGATCCAAGGGCTCGTAATAAGCATTCATCTTGGCAGCTTCAGCAAAGGCATCCGGGTCTGCACGACGAAGCGCCCCCAAAGTACGATCATCCATTTCTAGCCACTCGTAAATACCTACTCGCCCTTTATAGCCGGTATTACTGCACTGGTAACAGCCGCTTCCAACAGTGAAATTATCTGGTAGGATTTCACCTTCAGCGACCATACTACCTAGCCAGATTCTCTCCTGTTCCGTTGGGTGATACTCGGTCGCACAGTTCGGGCATACCCGTCTGATAAGACGCTGGGCCAGCACCCCGCCCAAAGAACTCGCTACCAAATAAGGCTCTGCGCCCATATCAATCAAACGCATGGCACTGCCAATCGCGTCATTGGTATGCAAGGTCGACATCACCATATGACCTGTCATTGCCGCCCGCAAGCCAATTTCTGCGGTCTCTTGGTCTCGCATCTCACCAACCAAAACAATATCCGGGTCTTGACGCAAACAGGCCCTAAGTACGGTAGAAAAATTCAATCCCACCTTTGGGTTAACCTGTACCTGAGTAATTCGCGGAAGACGATATTCAACCGGATCTTCTGCGGTAATAATTTTTACTTCTGGTTTGTTCAATTCAGATAGCGCGCCATACAAAGTGGTAGTTTTACCACTCCCCGTCGGCCCGGTTACCAGTACCAGTCCATGCGGACGTGTCACTGCGATTCTAAAACGCTCGAGTATTTTGGGGGGCATACCTACCTTGTCCAGCCCCAGAATACCTTCGGTCTGATCAAGAAGACGCATCACCACGGACTCGCCATATTGCGTAGGCATCGTCGATAGACGCACATCCACTGACCGCGCCTTAACCCTAACGTTAAAGCGTCCATCTTGAGGAATTCTTTTTTCGGATATATTTAAGCCCGACATCAACTTCAAACGCAGTACCAGGGCGGCATTGATTCGTGTCTCTTTCATCACCTGCTCTTGCAGAATGCCATCTATACGCTGCCTGATTCGTACCACACTTTCGTCTGGTTCAATATGTATATCAGATGCTCTCGCCTGCACCGCATCTTCAAAAATAGATTGCAGCAGTTTTACAACCGGTGCTTCACTGTCATCTCCGGTCGTGGTTAACTCAGCCAAGTCGAAAGCATCATCTTCCAACTCTTCTTCAAGCTCTCCAGCCAAGTGAGATATTTCTTCTGTTTTACGATAAACCATGTCAATGGTCGTCAAGAGCTCGCTTTCACGAACAACCGCTAGACGTAAAGGCTGGTTGACCGCTCGACCAATCTCATCGAAGGCCATCAGATCCATCGGGTCGGCCATGCCGACTAACAACTCTCCCTGCTGTTCATCTAAGACTATCGCTCTGAAACGTCGCGCTAATGTCTCCGGCAACTTATTGACCAGGTCGTTATTAAACTGGTAATGACGAAGGTGAACAAAGGGCACTTCCAACTGCTGAGACAGTAAATTCAGAAGTTTGTCTTCATCAACATAACCAAGATCGATCAGCGCTTTACCGAGCTTCCTTCCGGTCTTTTTCTGCTCCGATAGGGCCGTCATTAGCTGATCTTCGGTAATAACACCGTTTTGTATCAGCAAGTCACCAATTCGAATTTTCTTTTTCGGTTCACTCATATCTTCACTCAATTACTTTACCGAGGACAGGGCTGTCAGCCGCTGACCGATATAACTCTCTAGCGCACGATTCAAACCAGGCAGGGTCATCGCCTGTTGATAAGCAAATACAGCCTGCCGCCCTTGTTTAAGCTGGTCTGCCGCAATCCCCAAACCAGCCCACCAGTCTGCAACCGTGTCGTTGCTCTGTATAAGCTGACTGTATTGTTCAAACGCTTTGCCTGATTGCCCATTTCGTTGGTATAGCGATGCCATCAATGCAAAGTACTCTGGCATCTTGTCAATATCTGGCAAGGACTGCTCTAGTAAAGCAACGGCGAGCTCAGGCTCCCCTTGCATCAACATCCATCGCGCTTTAACTTGTCTCAGGTCTGGGCTCAATGGCTTACCCGCCCGGCCCAGCAGGCCCGACAGCTCGTTGAAGCGCTGGTCTTGCAGTAAGCGATTTGCCAAAACGCTGAGCGTTTTATCGACAGTCTTGTTCTCGGCAACAAAAGCCTGCATTAAAGCATAAGCTTCTGCTGGCTTACCTATTTCAAATAATGAAATAGCATCTGATGCCATTTTTAAATCAAGTGCAGAGGGAGACAAAACAACACCAAGCGGCTTGGCCTTGGTTTTCGCTTTTGTCTGCAAATTTGGCTCAGCATCAGCTCCCTTGCTAACAGTACTCTTATCAACTTTTGGCTGAGTCACAATATTATCGCTAGCCTTTTTGACTTCACGACTCTCTTTTGCCACAACAGATTTCGTTGCTTTGCTTTCTTCCACGACACTTGTTCGCGCTTTTTTCTCAACAATAGCCGAGGCAACCGGCTCCACTCTTTTCTTTTCTTTTAGCGCAGATTCTTGCAAAACCTGAGTCTGTTTCGTCGCTACAGCAGGTTCGAGTAATTTAGGCCCGGCTATCTGCTTTTCATTTACTGTCTGCTCTTCGACAGGCATTGTCGGCGCTTGCTGTGAAAGCCCTGCTTCCGATTGAACCGCCCGCTCACTATTATTGTCTCTATCTCCAGAGACAACAGTGCTTTCCTCAGTCGACATAAGAATATAAGCAAACAAGCTCGCCACCAGAATGACCAAGACGACCAAAATAAGATCTTTCTGCTTAAAGCTACTTTGTTTGGGCTCGATCATGCTTTCTCGAGACACGCCCGTATCTAGGGAACCGGTTTGCTCAGGGGCTTTACGCTTCTCCAGATCCCTAAGCATATCATTGACTAAACTCATGAAAGCGCTCCAGGTAGAGGCATAGATCGCCACCAGGGTTTATGTGCGCTTTCCGTATCTTTAATCGCTGCTTTCATATGCTTCGCGGTCACTAGGTTTACACCCTCACCAAAGGCGCCCATCAGCGCCTTATGGCATAAAATATTTACCAAGCGAGGAATACCTTTGGATGCACTCACTAATAGTGAAATTGCTTTTGCTTCAAACAAACGACCACCGCTGTATCCTGCCAGGATCATTCGATGAGAAATATATTGTTCGACACCCTCCCTATCGAGCGGGCGAATTTCATGCTGAAACGTTATTCTTTGCTGCAGCTGTCGAAGACTTTTGCTATTCAACGTTTCATCCAATTCTGGCTGACCAAAGAGTACAACCTGCATCAGTTTTGCCGATTCCGTTTCCAGGTTGGTGAGCAAGCGCAAGGCTTCTATAGTGTCTTCCGGCATCGATTGCGCTTCATCAATCACCAGAACGACTTGTTTATCGAGTGCAGCCAAGGCCAATAAAGCTTTTTGGATATTTCCCAAAGCCAGTACATGCTGATCTGTTGCAACCGAGCCAAGCTGTTTAGGCTCTTCAATTATTATTTCACTATTTGCCGGACTAGCGCTTTCCAAAGCAGCTTCGAGCTCATCAGAGATCAGGCAATAGAGTGTTGCCGGTGAAAAATGGGGGTTAGGCAAGTAGACAGTAACGAAAGGGTCTTCGAGAGAGTTTAAAAGTTTCCTACACAGTAAAGTCTTACCGGTACCGACTTCTCCGGACACTTTGATAAAGCCTTCTTTGTTATTCAAGGCCCATAACAGCATTTCCAAACCGTGTTGATGCGTCTCCGACTTGAGAAAGAAGTGAGTGTTTGGGGTCAATGTGAATGGCGCTTCATTTAAGCCAAAAAAGGACTCGTACATATCAAGTTGCTCTATTTTAGACGACAAGTCTTATACTTAAGTCCAAACCTCAATAAAAACTGGTTTGGACAGGTGCAGCCATTACATCTCTAAACTCGCCAAAACGGTCTCGGCTTGCTTTGATATCCTGACGAATGACTCGACGGTTCGTCACCGTTGGGCGAAGCAAGATAACCAACTCGGTTTTCTCAGACTGTTCGCCTTTTTGCTTGAATAACTCTCCAACCAAAGGAAGCTCAGACAGGAAAGGCACGCTGGAATTATTATCCGAACTTCGATTTTGAATCAGGCCACCGATCACAACAATCTGACCATTTTCTGCCGTAATAATACTGTCAGATTCTCGAATACTCGAAAATGCCAAAGGCAAATCCAAGTCCTGACCACCGACTGAAATAATTTTCTGCTGATCTTCCACCTTACTAATTGTTGGGTGGACATGAAGAATAATCTTGCCATCTTCACTAATCTGAGGCGTCACATCCAAGGCAATTCCCGAGAAGAAAGGTGTCAAATCAATGTCTGTAGACGTAGAGTTCGAATCACTATTAGATTCAAAATCGATATCTGTTACAAAGTACTCATCACTTCCTACTTTTATCACAGCTTTCTGGTTATTTACCGTTGCGATGCGAGGGCTGGACAATACCTGAACATTTCCTTGAGTGCCTAGCAGGTTGATCGTGGTATCAAAGTTACCTAGCTTTATTGTCGAGGCGAAAACACCTCCTACATCTCCAGACGTCACCTGACGTGCGAGCTGGGTAAAATTCACACCATTTTTCGGGTTGCCCGATGAGTCCAAACTATCACTTGCACGTGAGAAGCTCCAGTCGACACCTTGCTGATATCCTTCATTCAAGCTCACTTCTAATATCTTCGCTTCAAGAATAACCTGGCGTTGAAGTATCAACTCTGAGCTTTCCAAGTAACGCTCCACCGAAGCAAGCGTGTCGCTATCAGCACGTACGACGGCCATACCTGTGCTTGGAGTAATCACAACAGAGTTGCCTTCTTTACTACCAATAATCAGCTGTAATGTACTTTCCAGACGCTGCCAGAAATCGTTCTGGTTAGTGGTCGCAATACGAGTTCCGAAACCGCTGCTTTGCGTACTAGCACTGCCAGAATCTGAGTCGGAGTCACTTGAGGAAGAGCTTCCTCCACTTGAGTTTTGAGTAATTTGTCCAGAGCTAACGCGCGTCTCACTATCGCCGTTTC
>NZ_LWGA01000743.1:0-3177 GCF_001635235.1 Oleiphilus sp. HI0117
CGAGCTGATTAATGACCAAACAAAAATTCAGGAGAAACAACCATTGTTTCCTACAGATAAGTTAAAAATTAATATTGGTTCCGGACGACGAGATTGGTCAGAGTGGACCTGCTTTGATGAAATAAATAGTCCGGGTGTCACAAACCTGGTTTTAAACGAAACTGTCAAACTGCCTATTGAGAATCAGTCTGTAGGCCTTGCTTATTCATCACACGCTTTTGAGCACCTTCCCGACAATACTATTTTTAGAATTATGTGGGAACTTCGTAGAGTTTTATGCGTGGGAGGGGTATTTCTATTAAAGATTCCAGACTTTGATTGGTTCGTTGGTGAATACCTAAAAGGAAGCGACGAGTGTATGGTTAATAAAGGAGTCGAATCTATAACTTACACTTGGGAACGTAAAGGTTTGCTTGATAACTTACAAAACCGCGTATCGATGATGTTTTGTGGCTATTGGAATAGTCAGTACGGCGACCATTTTAGTGGCAATATAGATCGAAATAATAAAGCAGCATACCATGGCCCAGCAGTTATGAATGAGGCCTTTATTGATCAGCTTTTTAGGGAGTGTTCACCAAACCAAATTGCTCGAACAATGTGTAAGGTAGCATTGTCAGATCCAGATTTTTATCGGTTTAACCATCAAAACGCATGGTCAAAAGAAGAAGTGGTAAATATGTTTACGGAGTTTGGGTTTAGCTTAGTATCCACAGATAGAGATGAAATAAAGAAGGATTTTGGTGCACATATTCCTGACTTTGGAGAGATGGAAGACTGGAGCGCATATTACTTGTTCAAGCAAATAGAGGCGTAACCTGTCGGTCGTTAGTGAGTGCAATTTAGTGGGTGTTTTTTTGAGTGACATTGATAATGGAGCATTAGGTGGCGGAAACTGGTTTAAATAAAAAACTCATCATTTATGGCAATGGTCATATGGCTAAAATGATTTTTCAGTTTGTTAAGACCGAATTCGAAGTTGTTGCTTTTACTGTTGACAGGCAGTGTATTGCGGAACCTAATCTATGTGGTCTGCCATTGGTTCCTTTCGATGAGATTGAGCAGAGTTTCTCAACTAAAGATTGTTTTATGTTGATCGCGGTTGGTTATGTTCAAATGAATCAAATTCGAGAAAATAAGTACTTAGAAGCCAAAGATAAAGGTTACAAATTTATCAACTACATTCACCCCTCAGTTGTCATCCATGATGAAATAAGTATAGGAGTGAATAATATTATTCTTGACCATGCTTCGGTACATCCATACTGCGTGATAGGGAATGGCAATTTTATTAGTAGTAATAGCAATATTGGGCATGGTTGTAGCTTGGGTGACAATAACTGGATGAATGCCGGTGTTTCGATTGGCGGTGAAACGAAAGTCGAAGACAAGGTGTTCTTTGGCATTAACTCTGCAGTGGGGCACGGCATAGTGATCAAGGCTGAGTCTTTTATTGGAGGGCATGCTTTGATTAGTCGAGATACTGATATTGGTGGCGTTTACCTTGCAGCAAGTGCGGATAAACATCGCTTAGGTAGTCAAGCATTTCTTAAGTTCTCCAGCGCAATGTCAGCCAACTAATAAAAATGAAATAAGTACATGTCAATAATCCAGAGATTCTACAAGCACGTTTCACAGACGCCGGAAAAGATTGCTGTTATATGTGATGAGCAAACGCTTTCGTATCGTGAATTATCAGATCAAGTTGCTCTGCTATCTGAGGGCTTATCTGACCTAGGGTGTAAGCGTGGTGATCATGTGGCTGTTCTATTACCAAACGGAGTTGAGTTTGCTGTCGTCATGTTAGCGGCGGCTAACATGGGTATTGTACTGGTTCCCAATAATATGACCTTGGGCACGGAAGCTTTGCAGCGCTCAATGCAGGCGGCTGATGTTAAACACGCTATTATTTGGCATGCACTAATACCTGATCTAAAGGGTTTGTTTGAGCAAATATTGAGTGAAGACGCACTTCTAGTATCGGTAGGTGGTGAAAGTCCAGGAACACATGCTTATGCATCTTTAATAAAAACATCGATAGAAAAAAATCCGTTGCAATCACGCAGATCAACTGAAGAGCAGCCCTATATATTGACAATGACCTCAGGGTCTACAGGTGACCCAAAACCGATAGTTCTATCGCAAGAGACAAAGCTGCTTAGGGCTCAAGCAGCTATAGGTTTATATAATATAACATCTGAAGACCTTACTTTGATCGCAACGCCTATGTATCACTCCTTAGCAGAAAGGCTTGTTGTTATCTCACTTATATCTGGTGGAACTTGCGTAGTACTTGGCACTTACACTGCTAAAAAATGGATTGATGCGGTAATCGATCACAAGGTGAGTTTCGCTATTCCCGTATCTTCTCAGCTTAAACAAATCCTAATTGAACTAAAAAATAAGCCTAGTCCATTAGAGACTTTACGTTGTATAGTCTCTTCCTCTGAAAGGCTACCAGACGCCGTTCGAGAGGAAATGAAGCAAGTGATTCGCTGTGACGTTCATGAGTGCTATGGTGCCTCTGAAGTTGCTATTGTGACAGATCTTGACTGCCAGAGTAGTGAAAACGGTTCTGTAGGAAAAGTAATCCCTGGAGTTGAGATAGCAATCCTTGATGATAATCGTGTACCGGTGGGGGTGAATCAGGCTGGTGAAATAGCGTGTAAAACGCCAATGCTTTTCTCAGGGTATTATAAAAATCCAGAAACTACTGCTGCAGCAATGTGGAATGATTTCTTTTGCACAGGTGATATAGGTTGTATAGATGAAGAAGGCTATTTGTACTTCTTAGGGCGGAAAAAAGATGTCATTATTTCCGGGGGCATTAACATATATCCAAAAGACATAGAGGATGTGCTGAACTCGCATGAAAGTGTCGTCGAAAGTGCGGTGATACCCTTGTTAGATGATGCTCTGGGTGAAAAACTCACCGCAGTGGTCGTTGTCAATTCAAATACTCCATTCAATATACGTCTGCTCCAAAGGCTCTGTGCGAAAGCTTTAGCGGACTACCAACAGCCACGAGCTTACCTTGTGGTTGAATCGCTACCTAAGAACCCGATGGGGAAAATCATGAAACAAAATCTAATTCAGCAAATAACTGATAGCTCGGCGTTCGCATAGATGGGCGTTTTATCGAAGAAGCAGTGTTTTTCGCTAGGATTTATTGGCGGC
>NZ_LWGA01000744.1:0-6396 GCF_001635235.1 Oleiphilus sp. HI0117
CCTTCGAGTTTTCCACTGGTCGTTAGTGAGGCAGCGTCAGACCCGGCTCCCGGTTCAGTCAGGCAATAACTGACGAGTTTACGCCCTGAAGCTAGTGCTTCTGACCACTGATCGACCAGTGACTTACGACCGTAGCGAGCAAGCATATTAAACGCCATATTATGGATGCTAATAAACGCAGCGGTAGAGGTGCAGCCGGACGCTAGTTCTTCCATAATAATGGAGCTGTCTAATCGCGACAGACCAATACCTTTATCAGCCTCTGGCACGTACATGGCCATAAACCCAAGTTTACCTGCTTCGACAAAGGCTTGCTTCGGGAACTCGCAGGCTGCGTCCCATATACTAGCCTGAGGTGCAAGTTCTGTCTCTGCGAAACGTTTTGCTGTTTCCTGGAAAGCGAGCTGATCTTCGTTTAAGTCGTAATTCATAAAATATAATACTTTAGGTGGCCTTATAAATTAATCTGTCTACTTTAAGCTAATCGACATGTTGGGTGCTTGCGCAGGAGATGATTTCCAGCTTGCTGTAATTGTTTTTGTCTCAGTATAAAAGCGGACTGCCTGCTTTCCGTAAGCATGTAAATCCCCCATAAACGAGCCTTTCCAACCAGTAAATGAAAAGAAAGGTAGCGGAACGGGAATGGGCAGGTTAATACCAACTTGACCAACTTCTATTTCGTGCTGATATTTTCGTGCACTAACGCCAGATTGGGTAAATATTGAGGTACCGTTGCCGTAGGGGTTACTGTTAACCAAATTGATTGCATCTTCAAGCGTTTCAACGTTCATGCATGACACAACTGGCCCGAAAATTTCTTCCTGGTATATGTCCATCTCAGTCGAAACATCAGTGAAGAGTGTAGGGCCTAACCAATTGCCATTCGGGTAACCTTCTACAACGATGTCTCGACCATCTACCAAGCAGTTTGCGCCTTGGTCTATTCCTTTTTGAATCAAGCCTGAAACACGCTCTACAGCCTGAGGACTAATCAAAGGCCCATAAGCTGAATCAGGTGAGTCCCAAATGCCGGGCTTAACCGCTTTTAGGCGTTCAGCGAGCTCATCTGCCCAGACGATTGTTTCGCCAACAAAAACAATCACGCTAATTGCCATGCAGCGTTGTCCGGCAGCGCCAACCGTAGCGCCGACTAATGCGTTCATGACGGTGTCTTTGTCGGCATCAGGAAGTACGACCATGTGATTTTTCGCACCGGCAAAGCATTGAGCACGCTTCATCTCGCGAGTGGTTGTTAGATACACATCTTTGGCAACAGGTACTGAACCAACAAATGAGGTCGCCAGAATATCAGGATGTTTAATAAGTTGGTGAACCTGGTCTTTGCCACCATGAATCATTTGCACCAGACCTTTGGGTGCCCCGGCTTCCTGGAATAGCTCTAATAAACGAACAGTCGCTAAGGGAACTTGCTCAGAGGGCTTAAGGATCATGGCGTTTCCACAGGCTGTTGCCATAGGGAACATCCAAAGCGGAATCATTGCCGGAAAGTTAAACGGGGTAATACCGAGCGTCACACCAAGCGGCTGGGTCAGGCTATAGGTATCTACGCCCTTAGCAACATTTTCGACAGTCTCACCCATTAACAGGGAAGGAATGTTGCAAGCATGCTCGACAACTTCAATACCGCGCCATACATCACCCATAGCATCTTCAATATTTTTACCCGTGTCTTTAGCAAGAATCTCGGCAATCTCACGCTGATGTTCCTTTAACAAATACTGGTAACGTAGCATCAAGCGAGCGCGCTCACTGACAGGGGTTTCTTTCCACTCTAAGAATGCGGCTTTGGCGCCTTCAACGGCGCGATCAATTTCGCCTTTCGTGGCGAATGAGACCTCTGCAAGTACCTCTTGTGTCGCGGGGTTAAGAACGTTTTGTTTTTGCACGCTTTCACTGTGAACAAATTCGCCATTGATTAAGAGTGGAACTTGATGAGGCATGATTGGAGTCCTTATTATTCTTTATGCAGTATTTAGAATGCTAATGAAGGTCGTAGACGAGTAAAACTTATATTTCTAATGTTTTATATTTGATAGCCACTCTACTAACAATTATGCATAGAGTCATTGACTAAATTGCGATCGATATGGATTATATTGCTTTTTGACTGAGTGTTATATATGAGCGAACCCTCTAACTGGCCTCTGTCGGATAGGCAGGCAACGCGAATTCGTGTGCCAAAGCATATTCTGCAACAGCTCGCGCTTCATCCAATAGCTCGCCAAATCTTTGCTTCGTCGATTGGTTATTACCCCAGCGCAGCAAAGCATGAGATGGAGAGAATTGCGCATGACGACTATATTCTTATTTATTGTGCTGAAGGGCAGGGTTATCTAAGTACGGGTCACTACAAGGGGGAGATTCACCAAGGGGACCTGTTTATTTTACCGCCTGAAACAGCCCACCAATACCGCTCTGACCCTGAAACACCCTGGACAGTTTTCTGGTTTCATTTTCGTGGTGACCTTGCTGATAGTTATTACCGCTATTTATTTAAGGCATCTGATACCTCAGTTGTTAAAGCTCATGACGTTCAGACATTAGCTCGCTTTCGGGAGCTCATTGGTATTGCTCGCTCGAGTTTTACCCTGGATTCTTATATCTACGTTAGTAGCCTCTTGAGCCATCTTTTGATTTCAACAGCACATACAGTGATGGAAGATGCAAAAAAGTATGGTGGTATAAGTGTCGAAAAGACACAGGATTTTATGCGAAAAAATATTGGCAAATCACTAAGTCTTGCTGATCTTGCAGATGTTAGCCGTGTTTCCAAATACCACTTCTCCAGGCGCTATCGTGAGTTGACTGGTATTTCACCGCTAAAACACTTTTCGAACATGAAGATCGAGCAGGCATGTTCTTTACTTGAGCAAACAAACATAAGTATTTCTGATATTGCTTACCAACTCGGGTATGATGATGCGCTTTATTTTTCGCGCGTCTTTAAGAAACTTATGAAGGTTTCGCCTAGAAACTACCGTAAGGAATTGCGCAAGCGGCTGGACGCGCCTTTGTAAAACGAAATATTTTTATTCTCTCCTTATTAATCGCCTAAAAAATAGTTATTTATTTAACCAATGCTTACAGACAGTCAAAAACAACTCATACAGTCCACTTATCGCAAGTTTACTTCTAGGGAAGGATTCCGCCCGCGATATGGGCAAAGAGTAATGATTGCCGAGATAGCAAAATATTTAGGCAGCATTAAAGAAGATGATCAGGGTGCACGAAAGTCCGACCCAGCAGTATGTGTTGTCGAGGCAGGAACCGGCACTGGAAAAACGCTTGCTTACAGCATTTCAGTGCTCCCTCTTGCTTTAGCGCAAGGTAGAAAAGTTATCGTTTCTACCGCTACAACCGCTTTGCAAGATCAGGTCATGAGCAAGGACCTACCTGAGCTAGCGAAATACTCCGGCCTTGATTTCAACTATGCCCTGGCAAAAGGTCGGGGTCGTTACCTTTGTCTGAGCAAGCTGGATCAACAGCTTGATAATGCCAATAGCGATACTACTGCGTTACCGCTATTTCTAACCCAGGAAGATAGCGTTTCTACCGATAAATCTGAGCTAGAGGTGTATCTATCTAAATACGCTTCAGGAGCTTGGGATGGCGACAAAGATACCTGGGAAAGCGTGATCGAACCTGAAGTTTGGCGCAGTCTATCGACTGATAATCAGCAGTGCAGCAAGCGCCGTTGCAGCTATTTTAATTCTTGCCCTTATTATGAAAGCAGAAAGACCTGGGACAATGCTGACATTGTCGTGGTTAATCATGATCTTTTGTTATCAGATCTGGCTTTGGGTGGTGGCGTTATATTGCCAGCACCCGAGCAGTCTATTTTGGTACTGGATGAAGGGCACCATTTGGCAGATAAGGCACTCAATCATTTTACGGTTCAAGGCGGTCTTAAAAGTACCGATAACTGGCTCAAGGTGCTTAGCAAAGCAATGGTGGAGCTTTCACCTTATTTATCGCAGGGTAATTTTCTTCACAAAAATATTGAGGATATTTCCTTGGTATCTACTCAGCTACATGACTGGATTACACGTACTTATGATTACCTTGCTCAGGAAATTCAATGGGATGAAGAAGACAATAATAGTGTCAAACGATTTCGCTTCCCACAGGGAGTTATACCCGAAGCGCTTTTAGATGCAGCGCAAGAACTAAAAGTTTTGTTTGCGAGTTTATGTCGTTTGCTTGACGATATTCGAAACGAAATGAACAAAGTTGTTGATGAAAAATCAGATTGCGGTTTATCTCGAGAAGAAGGGGAGCAATGGTTTCCTGTTATTGGTGCATTGTGTGACAGAGCCGAAGGTTTGCACGCGCTTTGGATGTTCTACGGAAAAGTTGAAAAAGAAGGTGCGCCGCCGAATGCGCGTTGGTTAATGCTGCGTGAATATGAAAACGCTGCCGATATTAGCTTGCATGGTAGCCCATTAAGCGCGGGTGGCTTGCTTCACGAAGCGTTGTGGAAAAAGTCTTACGCAGCAATATTAACCTCCGCAACATTAACAGCGCTTGGCAAGTTTGACCGACTTGCTCACAAAGCAGGTTTACCCGCTGATAGTGTTTATCATCGAGTGCAAAGCCCGTTTGACTTTAATCAAGTTGCCAAGCTGGTAATTCCTCCAATGACATCGTCAGCTTCAGACCCTGAACAGCACACTCAGGAAATATCCTCAAATCTGGCAAACTGGATTGGTGATGATCAAGCTGTATTAGTTTTATTCAGCTCTAGAAAGCAAATGAATGACGTGCTTTATCAAATAGACCCGGTCTTACGCAAAGATATTATGACCCAAGACGAATACTCAAAGCAGGAGCTGGTAAACAAACATAAAGCGCTTATAGATTCTTCAAAGCGAAGTATTTTGTTTGGCTTGGCTTCCCTCGCTGAAGGGATTGATTTGCCAGGCAATTACCTTACGCATGTTGTTATTGCCAAAATACCGTTTTCTGTGCCTAACGACCCTTTAGAGCAAAGCATTAGTGAGTGGCTCGAGGCGCAAGGTCGAAACCCGTTTATGGAAGTGACCGTGCCAGATGCCAGCCTTAAGTTGATTCAAGCTTGTGGTCGTTTGATTCGGACGGAGAAAGACACCGGCCAGGTGACGATTCTTGATAATCGGCTGCTCACCCGTCGTTACGGTAATCTCTTGATCAATTCATTGCCGCCATACCGTCGACAGTTTGGCTAAGCAAACCTGCTGAATCTATAAAATTTAGGCAAAAAAAAGCGGCGGATGATGCCGAACTATCATCTCGCCGCGTTCACAAGTCGGGCCTTGTAGGGAAGCCCTGATCGGAAAACTAATACCTGAAAGACGCAAACATCGCTAAGTAAAAGGCCTGAAGTTTTTACTTAGTACTGCTTGTTTCGATGAGTTTATAATAGGGCTTAGTCAGGCTTAATTAGATCGTCCATAAGGCTTACGCCTAGGCTTAAGTGATATAAAGTGTGATGCGCATCACACTTTATGATCTCGTATATTAGATCAGACCAATGCTTCGTGCTTTTGATAAAGCCTCTGTACGACTCTTTGCTTCTATCTTTCCATATAGGTTGCGAATATGTGCTTTGACGGTGGCCGGTGCGAGGCTTAGCTTCTGAGCGATCTCTTTGTTTGCTAAGCCCTGATCAATCAGGCCGAGCACTTCAAGTTCGCGCGAGCTAAGAGGTTCTAGCAATTGCTTATTGCTCTCCAATGCTGCTGCGCCAGGCAGTTCATCTTGTTGAACAGGCTTGGTCTCATTGCTTAATCCTAATGTTGCGCTCAATTTCTGCAAATAGCTGTCAGGTATGCTGGGATCAGCACCCAGTGCTAGAACCGGAAGAAGCTCAACAGCCTCATTGGTGTAAACAGAGATGAAGCCGTCCTGTGATGCGAGATGTAATGATTCTTTAATTGCTTCTTCGGCTTCTTTTGAGTTGTGGAGGCTATGGTAGATTGAGGCAGAAAGGTTCAATACTTGAATCAGGTTGTATACATGGTGCTTAGAACGAGTCTGTTCAGCAAGACGGTTAATTACTTCCAATGCAAGTTTATAATTACTTTGCGCCGCAAAAATCCGTGCTTTTGTTAGGTTAATATCCTCATAGTTTAAGGGGACAGCATTAATGCTTTCTTCGTTTAGTTCATTTATCACAAATTGAGCTTTCTCTATCATCCCCATTGATAAAAGGCAGCGAGCCTTTAGTGCGATGATACTTGGTGGAGTGAAAACGATGGAGTCTCGTTTGTGCTGATAGGTATGCCATGCATCATCCAAGCATTCGATAGCATCGACATATTTGCCCTGTGCAAAATAAAGCATTGCTTGGGTGTACTGAATGATTATGTGCTGGCCTGGCTCTGTCCCAATTTCCAA
>NZ_LWGA01000745.1:0-3554 GCF_001635235.1 Oleiphilus sp. HI0117
TAGAACCTTGAAAGAGGAGCTGAACCGGGTTGTCCGTTCGCGAGTGTTAAACCCTAAATGGATTCATGCGATGCGAGAGCATGGTTACAAAGGTGCCTTTGAGATGGGGGCGAGCATTGATTATATGTTCGCCTATGATGCCACCACCAATCTGATTGATGATTATCAATACGAGGCCGTGACTGATACCTTGATACTCGACTCGGATAACCTCAATTTTCTCTTGGAGAACAACCCCTCTGTGCTTGAAGAAATGGCAGAACGCTTATTAGAAGCGACGCAACGTGGGCTTTGGGGTGCTCCTGGCCAGTATCCGGAAAAATTACAGGATGTGCTCTTGGCTTTGGATGAAAAGCAGGAGCAGGCATGATGAGTAGAGTTGACGACCGAATTCTTCATGGGGGAGATCTCGAAACGGCATCAAAATGCTATGGTGTCCCTATAGAAAAGTGGATTGACCTCTCGACGGGCATTAGCCCTATGCATTACCCAGACGTGGATATATCTACAGAGTACTTAACTCGAATGCCATATCAGAAGGATAATTTTCGCAGCGCCGTTCGAGGCTATTACGGGCAGCATGATTTCTTTGCGACAAATGGCTCACAACAAACTATTGCTTCGCTGCCAAAGTGCCTGAAGAATTTTCCGATTGTCTTGCCTGATATCGGTTATCAAGAGCACGCCGAGGCCTGGCGTCAGCATGGGGCGGAGTTGGTTTATTATCCATCGAACAACGTTGATGACGCAAAAAAAGTCATAGAAAAACGGCTTGCATCTGGCGACGCATTTCATTTGCTGGTGATAAATCCAAACAACCCCACATGCATCACTTTCTCACCCGAAACATTGAAGTATTGGTCATCACAACTTACTGAGGGCGCTGCGTTAATCGTGGATGAAGCGTTTGCAGACCTCTGTCCTGAGCAAAGTGTTTTGGGTGCTAATTTTGCAGCGAATATGGTGGTATTAAGATCATTCGGTAAATTCTTTGGCTTACCAGGCTTGAGGCTCGGTTTTGTTTTTGCGGGCCAAACGCTTTTGCATGAGATGAAGGCTTTCATTGGTGTTTGGGATGTCAATGGGCCTGCCCAAGAAATAGCGACTCGAGCGTTTCTTGATGCGCAATGGCAAGCTGACGCGCGCCAGCGATACCTCGACTTGTCTCGAGATAACCAAAAGCTGTGGCAAGGTTTATTTATTCAATTGCGAGAACAAGGGGGCGATGTATCAGAAGCCCACCAATTGTTGTTTTCGACCTATACCCTCGAAGATGAAAAAGCAAAACGACTATTCGAAGTGTTTGCACAGCACGGTGTTTTACTTCGATTAATCAAAATCGGTAAAGGGCATTCTTTAATTAGGATAGGCTTTGTCGATATACAAAACGTCCAACAAGTGACGGAACTAAATCATAAAATTAAACAAAGCATGCACGCATTAAAAAAATATTTTGCTGGCACCGCAAACGACATACAAATGGAGAGGCAATATGGCTGATCAATCAGTGGAAGTAAAACGTGGCATTATGGTCTGTGGCCATGGCAGTCGAGACAAAGGCGCAGAGCGTGAATTTGGGCGTGTCGCAGCAGGACTAAAAAAACGATTTCCAGATATGCCTGTCGAATATGGCTTTTTGGAGTTCTCCGCACCCAACATTCATATGGGTCTAAACTCGTTAATTGATCAAGGTGTCGAAGAGATCTACGCGGTTCCAGGAATGTTGTTTGCCGCAACTCACGCAAAGAACGACATTCCATCTGTATTGACGACATTCGAAGAGAAAAAGGGGAACGTGAAAGTCGCTTACGGCAATGAACTCGGCTTGCACGAAGCGATGATCGAGGCGTTTCAAGCAAGAATATATGAGTCACTCGGGCTAGACTCCAACAACCCTCCAGATCAACTTTATGACACTATGCTAGTGGTTGTAGGGCGCGGAACGTCAGATACCATGGCAAACGCGGAAGTGGCTAAACTGACTCGAATCGTCAATGAGAATATGGGTTTTGGCTGGGCTGATACGGTTTACTCAGGGGTAACCTACCCATCGGTTGGAGAAGGCTTGGAGCGATTGGTAAAACTCGGTTTTAAAAAAATAGTGGTGGCACCGTATTTTCTGTTCACAGGCAGGTTAATTAAACGTATTTACGGATATGTAGACCATGTCGCCGGACAGTTTCCTGATAGCGAGTTCATTAAGACGCCTTATCTTAATGATCATGAAAAAGTTATCGATGCATTTGAAGTTCGTGTGCGTGAAATTATGACGAATCAGTTACTGCCAGAAAACTTAATGTCATCGTTCAAGCGGAGGCTGGCGGCAGGAGAGGTTGACGTGCATCACCATCATGCTGAATTTGACCCGAATAATCCAAATGGCAGCGTGTCTGAAAGCAGTCATTCGCACGATGACTCACCTAGTCATGAACATTCACACGGTCATTCTCATGACCACTCACACTCTCATGGCCACTCTCATGGCCACTCACATAGTCATGGGCATTCCCATGGCGTTTACAAACATATCGGACACCCAATGGGGCCACGAACCATGATAGGTGACGGGATTTGTAATTGTTTCATGAGACAATTTCCTCAAGAAATACTCGATGAAGAAAAAGAGAAAATAGCTAGCGCCAGTGATAAAACGCCGCTTGCGCATCGCCAATAGCCGTAAGGATGATGAGATGGGCTCTAAGTCATGAGTAAGTCGTTCAGTTATCCTGAAGCCGATAAAAAGGCAATATACCGCGTTATGGCTGAGCGCAGGGATATGCGCCATTTTAATGGTCAGCCGCTAGAAGAAACTACGCTCGGTAGAATTCTTGCGGCAGCTCACTTGGCGCCTAGTGTTGGATTAATGCAGCCTTGGCGTTTTATCCGAATCAAGAATTACGATATTAAGCACTCAATTCATTTACTCGTGGATAAAGAGCGAAAATTTACTGCGCAAGCCCTAGGAGAGCGTGAGCAAGATTTTCTCAAACTGAAGGTAGAGGGCATACTTCAATGTTCAGAAGTAATTGTAGCTGCGTTGCCTGACAAACGCGATGAACATATATTTGGAAGACGGACCTTGCCAGAAATGGATCTGGCATCCTTATCCTGCGCCATTCAAAATATGTGGCTAGCCGCTCGCGCCGAAGGTGTAGGCATGGGATGGGTATCTTTGTTTGAACCGGAGGACCTTAAACAGCTTCTTGAAATGCCTCAAGGAAGCCATCCCGTTGCGATTCTGTGTATTGGTCATGTTGATGGGTTCTATGAGAAACCGATGCTCGTGATGGAAAAATGGTCAGAAAAATTCGACTTGAATGAGCTGGTTTTTGAGAACTTCTGGGGAAAAAGTTAGGCTAGATAAAATGAAACATAATTAGCTTTGTCACCTTACTCAAGGGTGATCTAATTGTTTAAGATCACTTTTATATTTTCGTAGGTGAAGTTCGAACTGCAACATCTTATAGAATTAGTTCGTCGATAACGAACGTCTGTTCGAAATTAGCGTTTACTCAGAGGGGCGGATCCTTGGTGGGCGCCACTAACAATCACCC
>NZ_LWGA01000746.1:0-5518 GCF_001635235.1 Oleiphilus sp. HI0117
CTTGGAAGAAGGACGTAGTTTCTGTTTTGAAACCGTTTTCTCTCATCCCTCCAAAATCGACTTTGTAGGAAAAGCCAAAGCTCACGGTTACGAAGTAATTATCGTCTTCGTTCATCTTTCAACCCCCGAACTTAACAAAGCACGAATACAGCAAAGGATTGAAGAAGGCGGTCACGCAGTACCAGAAGATAAAGTCGTCAGCCGTATACCTCGCACCATGCAAAATATAAAAACAGCGCTAGTGCTGGCAGACAAAGCTTATCTCTTAGACAACTCTGACTACCTAAAGCCCTTCGATCTCGTTGCTCAGATCACGCAAGGATTAGTAACGAAAAAAGCAAACACCCTGCCCGATTGGGCGAGATTTCTACTAGAAAGTTAAAGCCTGATACACACGCCGCTAAGTCAGATAGCTCTGTCTTCAAACTAAGAGACTCTAAAATGCAGATGAGGGCCTATCAAACCGTCAGCGAAGTCACAAACATACCAATTAAACCAATCAGACTAATAACAAAACCAATACTCCGGGCCAAGGCTATATTCGCGTAATAGCACAACATATGCATCACACGCCCAGCAAAATAGGTCACAGAAAACGCGTCGATATAGCTTGCATCGGCACCACTATAAACAGCAAACAAAGCAAACAGGATAAATACCGCGATCGTCTCATTGGTATTTGAATAAGTACGAGAGGCTCGAAATAAAAATCTAGCGTGATCAGCTTCGACGGGATAACCCGGTGTATGTTTCAATTTAATTGATGCTGCGTCAGAAACAAGTATTTGGGTGAGCAGCAATAAGCCGGTCAGTCCAACAATGAGTAGCGTGAGTTGATAGTCTGCAAATACTTCCATATATTGATCCTAGTACTTTCATAAGTGATTGGGTTCACTAATTGTAAAGCGCTGAATACTATTTAATGCTTACCTCATCACCCTAATGCTACCTAAAACCTTAAATACACAGTTCTATCAGTAGGACAAACGAAGCTATTAACGTTAAAGCGACACGACGATTTAACCCTGCAATTCTGCAAGAAAGGTTTAATAAGAGATTGGGAACACCAGAGCAAGTACACACATGAACAACGCCATTCCAAGTGAAGTAATCACAATCCAGTTATCATCTATCAACTTAGGCATATACTTTCCCTCGGTATTTATCTAACTAATAACAAATACATTAATTGATAATGATTATCATTACAACCACCCTCCTGTGACCTGTAATGGATTTAACTCACCTCCCTTGGTAGTCCAGCCTAGCAATGCCATCTCTACACCGAGGCGATCAACACTTTCCGGCAATCGAAGCCGACTGCTCCACAACTCCTGCCTACTAGCAGTATCTTTCTTGCTGAGTAAAAACTCATGGTGTAAGGACAGTACAACAAAATCTTGCTGTAGATTTCTGCCGCGGTTTTCACCAGCATTAATGTTTGAGAGCATATCAAAGCCGAGTAAGGCTATATTGATCTTGAACGACTTATCCTGCTCTGCTTCTATCTTGGTGGTATAGCGAATTAACACCTCGCGTCCATCAATATCAATCTGTAAACCACCTAGACCCTCTACCCTCTGTGCCTGGGGTAAGCGTTGACACCGAAACCACCCATTCCAGCCCTTGCCACTCACAATAAATCCCGGAGTCGCGACTTGTCTAATTAAACCTAGACGCTGATAAAGGCGCTGCCGATTGCCATATTGAGCCTTGGCAAACTCATCCTTCCAACCGATGTAATCCCAATAATCAACATGGAAGGCTAAAGGGAAAAGTGACTTCCATAAACGCTTATCGTGCTTGAACTTACTGATCCATCGTTCAGCTGGAGGGCAACTGCTACAACCTTGTGAAGTGTAAAGCTCAATCAGACTGCCTGGCTCATCTGAGCTGGTAAAACGTAAGTTTCGTTCTTGAGCATTTACCGAGGCCATATAATTCACACTCAACAAAAGACATACCATCAAGCCTGTAAAACGTCGCACTTTAGAACCGTACACGCGGGCAACTCCTATCTCTTATACCTCAATATGAGGGATACGCATATGTAGTTATGACTTCAAAAGAACATGATAGTTCCAACACATTCAAAAAATTGGTACTCACCTACAAATAAAATGAATACAAATTCATATTATTGATTGAATACCGTTATTGCTGCTAGTATGAAAAGTATAGGATGCACAATAAATACGAGGTCGATATGAGTTCAGTAAGCGATTCAGCAAAAACGGTAAAGCAAAAAGCTAGCGATTACCTATCGGTTGGCCAAATTCGCTACCTGAAATCTGCTTCTGACCTAAGGGCTTATCTAATGTTTGCCTTCAACTGGCTACTCATCGCTTTTGCTTTCTTTATCGTTGCTGTTTGGCCAAATATCATTACCGTCATAGTGGCTTTATTCATTCTAGGAGGACGGCAACTCGGTCTTGGTATACTTCTGCATGAATGCTCTCACCGCTCATTCTTTTCCACCCAAAAGCAGAATGACCTGGTTGGCCATTGGTTGGCAGGTATTCCGGTACTTGTGCCTATCGACTTCTACCGTCCTTATCACTTTACTCACCACACTAAAACCGGAACCGACGAAGACCCCGATGTTGGTAACATTGCTCAATACCCGGTTAGCAAAGATAGCTTTAAGCGCAAGATCATTCGTGACTTTCTTGGTTTATCTGGGCTCAAGGCAACATCAGCTTTGTTATTTTATGTACTTCCAGGGCGTGCTGGAAATGCCGTTTCCTTGGGTGTAAACAGCGATAAGATCGGAACAGATGCTGGCTGGAAAATGGGACTTAGAAACTACCTTCACGTCGTCAGTTTCCACCTTATATTTTTTAGTATCTTGGCGGCGAGCGGACATGCCAGCCTCTATGCTTTATGGTGGATTGCCTATATTTTTACTCATCCCTTCATCATTCGAGTTCGTCAAATCGCCGAGCACGGCGCCATGCCAGCACTTGCCTCAGAGGATGTTCGCCACACGACACGTACAACCATCGCCAACTGGTGGGAGCGTTTACTGTTTGCACCGAATTATGTGAACTATCACTGCGAACATCATTTGCTCCCAACCGTTCCCAGCTATCGACTATCTGAAATGCATCGCATTCTTAAGCTACGTGGATTTTATAAGAGTAATGAAGAGGCGTTGGTGGAAAAGGGTTATCCAGAGATTATTCGATTAGCTTCTGCTGGATGAAAAACACTTCGCAGCATAGATGTATGCACAGCCTTCCTCGGCTCGCAAGCGGGCAAGCACAGGGTTAATCCAGCGAGGGATGAAACCCTCTGCCAACGCTGGATTTATCCCAATTTAAACTTTGCGATGTGCTGTTTAAGTTGAGCGGCTAGCTCACCAAGCTGTGCACTGGAATTGGCAAAGTTATGGGAGTCAGTAGCAATTTGTTCTGACAGCTCAGAAATCTCATTAATACTTCGGCTAACGCTTTCTGTCACCTCTGCTTGCTCTGCTGCGCTCGTCGCTATTTGCGCATTCATATCACTGATCGTGTGAGCACTTCGGGTGATTGCTTGCAAGGAATTATCAGCGTCTCGAGCTTTTTCCACGCTGTCTTTAGCCATTTCTTGGCCTAAAGCTATTGACTCAGTTGCACCTTCGGTACCCGCCTGTAGCTGCTGAACCAAGTGCTGAATTTCTTCAGTCGATTTCTGTGTCTGACTCGCCAAGGTACGCACTTCATCTGCAACGACGGCAAAGCCGCGACCACTATCTCCTGCACGAGCCGACTCGATGGAGGCATTCAAGGCTAGTAAGTTTGTTTGATCAGCGATGCCTCGAATAAAATCTAACACGGTACTTATGTTGTGCGTATCCTGTTCAACACGCTGTATGGTCTCGGCTGTATGTTCGACACCTTCAGCTAGCTGATCAATCACCGATACCGCAACATTAACAACTTGGGACCCGGATTCGGCCTCGGAGTTCGCTTCTTTCGCTGCTTCCGCTGCCGAATGCGCGTTATCCGTCACATGAGATACTGCCACACTCATCTGTGTAATCGCTGTCGCAACGCGTTCAGATTGGTCTTTCTGTTGATTAATTCTATCTTGAGTATTAATCGTCAAAGAGCTCAATTACTCTGATGCCTCGCTAATATGATCAACCAGCTCAGTTAACTGCTTAATGATTCCTTCGACTTGATCTAGAAATTTATTGAAGGTTAGTACCATGCCATTTATTTCTATCACGGGTGAGCTGGACTCAACACGGAGCCCCATATCTAAGGTATGACTAATATGGCTGATTTGTCTCGAAGCATCAGAGATCGGTTTGGAGATGTGTCGGCCGATAAGTAAGGCGCAGATCGCAGCTAACACAGTCACTACTAACACTGGCCAGGCCATTTCCTTCAAGATATGACGCTGAATCCCTTCTAGACTAAGCACAGAAAATACTGCCGTAATTTGCGCTCCGTTTTCCACCTCATCCAGAGGCGACCTGCTTAAAAATAAATAGTCTTCTGTATCAATAAATTGCTTATGAGTACTGGCGAGCAGTTCGTCTATAGAAGCTTGCTGCACGCCCCCGATTTCAGCCCTGTACTCATATTCCATTGCACGAGGTGGCTGAGCTTTCGCAAACGCCTAGGCGGGGCTCGCTTTAGACATCCCTTCTATTTTCAAATAAAGCAAACCTGAAGACGCATACAAAGATTGCGCATCTTTATTACGCAGTTTCATTTTGTTGGCACCATTGACACTGCGTGTTGCTAAATTAACGATTGGTTTTAGGCTAGCTTCACTAACCTGAATCAGCTTATCTCTTTCAGCATTGTACATACTGCTGTAGAGCACCCAGCTAAGTGATAACACAATCACTAGAGCGAAACCCATAAACGATAGCAGTAAAATATTGCCTATCTGGAATAGCTTGTTCATATCGTCACTTACCCGTCCTTGATAACTTAGAAACCATTACGGCTATTGCCCACTAGCACATTGGCCTTTGACACAAAACGCTTCATAGCCTGAGTGACAAGTCGAGCATGTCTCTACACTCAAGGGTGAGGCAGGGTCCGCTGCAGTAATGTCCGTTCCATCCTCTTTGAAAACGCTATAAACTGCGTCACCACTTTTGTGGCCAGTAACGAGAAGAATACCTAATTCCTTAAGGTGAAGAATCATCGATGCACCATCGGCCATTTTTCCATCTTTGGTCTTGTAACTCTCCGTCTTACTTGGCTCGACCAATACCGAAACGGCACCAGGGCCTTCTGGCCTAACACCGCAATATGTCTCAACCGTTCCCTGATAAATAGGCGGTAAACTGCTTACATCTGCGTCACAGCCTGGTAGAGCACCGATACTGGTCAAGGGGGTAGAAACCGATGTCCAGGAACGCCAGTCGGCCGGATAAGGTGCATCGCCACCAGCAAAACCCTGGGAAGAAAACAGCATCAATATGGTAACAAATAGGGCAATTCTTTTTAGCATTATTATCATTCTCCAAATAGAGCTGTTAACCCGATTTTATATATATAGTTCTTCACTC
>NZ_LWGA01000747.1:0-8360 GCF_001635235.1 Oleiphilus sp. HI0117
ACCCTGTACTCTTTATTTAGTCGTTTATCTCGAATAATTGGGCGTAGTTATCAGCCTTGAATCCAAGATGAATTTGATTGCCGATCTTTAAAACCGGACGCTTAATCATGGAATTATTACTCTGAATAAGAGAAATAGCTTTTGCGTTGTCGATATCGCTTTTGTCCTCATCGCTTAGCTTGCGCCAGGTTGTACCACGCTTATTGATTAGTTGATCCCAAGGCACCTGGCTAAGCCAATCTTCAAGGCTTTGCTCATCAATGGCTGTCTTCTTATAGTCTTGAAATTCAAAATCAATGTCATGCTCTTCCAGCCACGTTAGTGCCTTCTTCATGGTATCGCAGGCTTTAATTCCGTAGATTTTTACTGTGCTCATTGTTTTACCTTGTACAAAAACTATTTGTGGAAAGAGTGCTAAAGAGATTCAACGAATTCACGAATTCGAGTTGCCGCTTCGATGCACTCTTCTTCACTGGCAACCAAGGCCATTCTAATTCTATTTTTACCCGGGTTTAGATCATTAACGGTACGAGATAGATAGCTGCCCGGAAGCACGGTGACATGCTTTTGCTGATATAGCTTTTGAGCAAACTCTTCATCCGATATCGGTGTCTCTGGCCAAAGGTAGAAGCTCGCATCACTTTGCTTGATGTTCAGTACCGGGCTTAAAATTTCAAGAACTGCCTCGAACTTTCGTTTGTAGGCTTTACGGTTCTCTTGTACGTGAGCTTCATCGTTCCAGGCTTCAATGCTTGCTAACTGGTGTTGAATCGGCATTGCGCAGCCGTGATAAGTTCGGTATTTCAAGAAGCCTTTTAACAAGTCTGCATCACCTGCAACAAATCCTGAGCGTAGGCCGGGCAGGTTTGAGCGCTTTGACAAGCTATGAAAGACAATACAACGCTTATAATCATCTCTTCCTATTTCGGCGCAGACCTCTAGCAAACCAGTCGGAGCTTGGTCTTCATCGCAATAGATCTCCGAATAGCATTCGTCCGATGCAATAATGAAGTCATGCTTGTCGGCTAGTTTTATGAGCTTTTTAAGCGTTTCAGCGGGCGTGACAGCGCCTGTCGGGTTGCCCGGAGAGCACATGAACAGAATCTGGCAGCGGTCCCAGGTACTATCGGCGACAGAGTCGTAGTCGGGAATGAACTGGGAGCTCTCAAGTGTAGGTAGTAGTTCAAGCTCAGCCCCTGCAAGATAGCTAGCGCCCTCATAGATCTGATAAAAAGGATTAGGGCTCAGCACTAAAGCTTGATTACTGGCTTCTCTATCGATGACCGCCTGAGTAAAAGAAAAAATTGCCTCTCGTGTGCCGTTTACCGGAAGAATATTATCTTCGCTGCAAAGAGTGCCGGGCTTTAGATTAAAGCGTTGTGTCGCCCAGTTTGTCATGCTCTTTCGAAACTCAGGTAACCCTTTTGTGCTTGGGTATATTGCGACTTTGCCTAGGTTATTGGTGATGCTGTCGAGCACAAACTGCGGAGAAGGGTGCTTCGGTTCACCAATAGACAAGGGAATAGCTGAATAATCTGCTGATGGTGTTACTTGCCCGAGCAGTGCTTTAAGCTTTTCAAAGGGATAGGGCTGAAGTTTATTCAAGTCTGGGTTCATGAGGTTATTTCTACCTGCTCATCTAGAAGTGTACATATGTCGTGCTGTAAGGCCTCGCAAATCATTGCGTCACTAAGCGGTTGACCGTCTGTGTCGGTAATGAAGAAAACGTCTTCTACTCGCTCGCCCAAGGTGGCAATACGTGCATTGATCAATGATAAATTATGCTTTAGAAGTGCTTGGCCAATACGAGCGAGTAGGCCGGGTCGGTCGGGTGTTACAACCTCCATTACGGTACGCTGATTAATCATGTCATTGCTGAAAGTCACTTCAGTCGGGAAGGCAAAATGCTTCAGTTGGCGTGGTGTGCGCCGGCTGATTATCTCAGGGTAATCTTCCGGGTCATCGAGTTCTTCAATCAAGCGTGACCGAACTTGCTCTTTTCGTTCTACATCGTTTGCTAAGGGCATGTTGTGTGCATCAGTTACAATAAAGTGGCTCAAATTGAACTCACCTCTCGATGCACTGATACGGGCATTTAAGACGTTGAGATTCAGTTGCTCAAGTACCGCAGTTGTTGCAGCAAATAGGTCGTCTTTTGAGCGGACGTAAACCATAATATGGCTGAAACCGTCACCTTGCTTGGTTTGGGTGTCGCGAATGATGATGAGCGGCTCACTTGAGTTGCCATGATTAAGTACTTCAGAGATTTGCCAAACGATGTCGGCGGTTGAGTCTTGAAGGAAGTAGTCGTCTTCAAAGGACTCCAATAAAGCATCAATCTCTGGTGTGGTGTAGCCACTATCGATGAGTAAGGTGCGGACTTCGCGTTTAGTGGCTTCTATCCAGTCATTGCGATCAACAGGCTTATCTGTGCCGCGACGTATTGCGCGCCTGGTTTCGATATATAACTGCTGCATCAGTGTCGCGCGCCAGCTGTTCCACAAGGTGTGATTGGTCGCAGAAATATCACAGACAGTCAAAATATATAAGTACTCAAGGTGAGTAAGGCTAGGAATTAGTTGCGCAAACTGATGAATAACTTCAGGGTCATCAATATCTTTCTTCTGCGCTGTCATAGACATTAGTAAGTGGTTTTCGACCAGCCAGGAAGTGAGTCGTGTATCGCGCTCGCTAAAATGATGGTTCTGACAGAAGTTTTCAACATCGATGGCGCCAAGTTCGGAATGGTCTCCGCCTCTCCCTTTAGCAATGTCGTGATAGATACCAGCAGTATAAAGGATTTCACGTTTAGGGATATAACGGTATAAACGACAGGCAAGTGGAAACTCTTTTTTTGCCTCAGGGTAGTCAAGATGAATCAGGTTCTTGATAAGCTGAATCGTATGCGCGTCAACTGTATAGCAATGAAACAAGTCATGCTGCATTTGGCCGATGATCTGTCCAAACTCAGGTAAGTAGCGGCCCAGTACATTGTACTTAAGCATGGCGTTTAAGGTTTTATGAAGGTCGTGCGGTGTGCGCAGTATCTCCATAAATAAGCTTGTGTTAGCCAGGTCGTTTCGGAAACTGTCATCAATAAGATATTGATGTTCACGGATTTGACGAATTGTCGTGGTTTTTATGCCAATGATCTGAGGGTTTTGTGCGAGTAGCAAAAAAATCTCTATCAACGCATAAGGTGAGCGGTCAAAAATATCTTCTGACTTAGCTTCAATATAGCCGTGATTAATTTGGAATCGTTTACCTAGTTCTTGGACACTGTCATCACTCTCGGGGTTTAGATAAAACTCATCAAAGTACTGAAGTATCACGTCAGTAAGTTCGGCTAAACCCAATACGATGCGATAGTAGCGTTGCATCATTTTCTCGACACCGAGCTTTTGCTCGTCATCTTCAAAGCCGAGTATTTCTGCAAGCTTGCGCTGGTGTTCAAATAGCAGTCGGTTTTCGTTGCGGTCGGCAATCATCTGCAGGCCATAACGAAGGGTAAGAAGAAAGGTCTCGCCGCTGACTAGCATGCGGAATTCTTCGTCTGTCAAAAAGTGGTAGCGTGAGCGTGTGCTGGGAGCTTCAGCACCAAAGTGGCGCTTAGATATCCAGGTAATGGTCTGAATATCTCGTAAGGTGCCAGGGGAAGATTTCAGATTTGGTTCGAGGTTGTATTCGGTGCCGCTATATTTCAGGTGGCGTGCACTTTGTTCTTCGCGTTTAGCTAGAAAGTAGGCTTTAGAGGTATAAACTGCGTCGGAATAGACCTTGTCTGAAATAATGCTCAGAAGTTCGGGGTCACCATCGATAGTGCGCGTTTCCAATAGGTTGGTCGCAATGGTGACATCGCTTTTAGCGGCTTCAATACATTCATCAATCGTTCTAACGCTATGGCCGATGTCTAGCTTCAGGTCCCATAATAGTGTGATAAAGTCAGACAGTTTGGTGCCCAGCTGATCATTAATTTCATTCCTTACCAGGATGAGTAAGTCAATGTCTGAATGTGGTTGCAGCTCGCCTCGGCCATAACCGCCAACAGCAATAAGGCTAACATGTTGGTCGAACCCGAAGCGTGCCCATAAACCTTTAAGAATATAATCCATGAGTTTGGATTTAACTTCGATAAGCTGACGGATATCTTCATTTGCCAGATACAGCCGATCAAGGACTTGCTTACTATCTTCCAGGATTGTCCGAACATTCAGGGCTGGTTGTGAGCAAGTACTTAAGTCAGAGACTAATGTTTGCATGTCCAGGCTAGATGCGTGGGTGAACTTTTCGAAGAGCGAGCTGTGTTGCGTCATAGTTTTATCGGCTTGTGCTTAACTTAGCAGACCTTCCTCTTCCTTACGTAAGGTCAGTATTTCACAACCGTCTGAGGTAACTAGCAAAGTGTGCTCCCATTGCGCAGAAAGCTTGTGATCTTTGGTCACGACTGTCCACTCATCTGGTAAGAGTTTGCAGTGGCGTTTGCCTTGGTTAATCATTGGCTCGATAGTAAAGGTCATGCCTTCTTTTAGCTCAAGGCCGGTGCCTGGTTTACCATAATGCATGACCTGCGGCTCTTCATGGAAAACAGCACCAATACCATGGCCGCAATACTCGCGTACTACAGAATAGTAATTGTTTTCAGCATGCTTTTGAATAACAGCGCCAATATCGCCTAGTCTCGCACCCGGCTTAACAAGGGCAATGCCTTTGTATAAGCATTCTTGCGTAATTTTGCATAGCCTTTCGGCAGCAATGCTTCGCTTGCCAATGAAAAACATTTTACTGGTGTCACCGTGGTAGCCATCTTTAATGACAGTGATGTCGACATTTACTATGTCACCACTTTTTAGCACTTTCTTGTCGCTTGGAATACCGTGGCATATGACATGGTTGACCGAGGTGCAGATAGACTTTGGAAAGCCTTTATAATTAAGTGGTGCGGGAATGGCGTTTTGAGTATTAACGATGTAATCATGACATATCTTGTCTAGTTCACCGGTTGAAACGCCAGCAACAACGTGCTCTTCGATCATTTCCAGTACTTCGGCGGCGAGTCGCCCGGCAACCCGCATCTTTTCAATTTCTTCGTTGGACTTGATGGTAACTTTAGTATTCATAACTCGAAAAGAGAGCCTTTTGTCTAGGGGTTGTTATGGTGTCGGGAGAGCATTATAGCGCCATTTGCGACACAGACTTTTATCAAAAATGCGCCGCATTCTACCTCGAAAGGTGAGTTAATTGAATAATTATTGTTATTTGCTGGTGGCTGCTCGATTTATATTGTTAAAGGTTAAACGTAGAATTGAGTGGCCTGGCCTGCTATAAATGTAGGAATGCGCTTTTTATTTTGAAGTGGATATGGTATAAAGCGCACGCAAATTTCGGGAACTCACATCCAGCAGGGTGTCGGTAATCTCGATTGACTTAAATCCGCACACGTTTCGACACATTGATCTGGGTGCTGTGTTCTGCTTCTGCTACGGTGGTTTTGGTTCATGGTTGATTAATGGGACTCGTGGAGGTCTAACCCAAACATATTAAAGGAAAAGAACATGGCATCAGTATCTATGCGTGACCTGCTTAAAGCAGGTGTACACTTTGGTCACCAAACTCGTTACTGGAACCCTAAAATGGGTAAGTACATCTTTGGTGCTCGTAACAAAATTCACATCATTAACCTGGAGCAAACAGTTCCTGCGTTTAATGAATCTTTAGCTTTCGTTAAAAAGCTGTCAGAAGGTAAGAACAAGGTATTGTTCGTTGGTACTAAGCGTGCTGCTGGCAAGATTGTTAAAGAAGAGGCAAGCCGCGCTGGTATGCCTTACGTAAACCACCGTTGGTTGGGTGGTATGTTGACTAACTACAAAACGATTCGTCAGAGCATTCGTCGTTTCCGCGATCTTGAGACTCAAAGCACTGATGGTACTTTTGATAAGTTGACTAAAAAAGAATCTTTGATGCTGACTCGCGAAATGCAGAAGCTAGAGCGTAGTATTGGTGGTATCAAGGATATGGGTGGTCTACCTGACGCATTGGTTGTGATCGATGTTGATCACGAGCGTATTGCGATCAAAGAAGCTAACAAATTAGGTATCCCTGTTATCGGTATCGTTGATACAAACAGTGATCCAGATGGTGTTGATTACGTTATCCCTGGTAACGATGATGCGATCAGAGCTATTCAGATTTATGCAAAAGCTTTTGCTGATGCAGTGCTTGAAGGTTCTTCAAAAGGTGGTGAGTACGTTGAAGTGGCGGAAGAGTCAGCGGCATCTGAAGAAGGCGAAAAAGCAGCAGAGTAATCTTTCTGTAAGCGTTTTCTTATAAAGTGCTCAAGGGTCGGTTTTCCGGCCCTTGTTTTCATTCGTTATTAATAATGCTTCGGTTCTTATTTGGTTGAAGGTGTGTTCCGCTTGCGAACATTTTAGCGCCTTTTGGGCTCAGGTAATGGAAGCAAATTTTTTAATTTTACAGCCGCTTGGGTTGTAACGGTAAAGAGGAATTGACATGGCCGCTATTAGCGCATCAATGGTAAAAGAACTTCGTGAGCGTACAGGTCTTGGTATGCTTGAGTGTAAAAAAGCACTTGCTGAAGTAGACGGTGATATCGAAAAGGCAATTGAAGAGTTGCGTAAGAAAAGTGGTATGAAGGCAGCTAAGAAAGCTGGCCGTACAGCTGCTGAAGGTGTGGTTGTGGCTAAAGTATCTGCTGACAACACTTCTGCAATGTTAGTTGAAATTAACTCTGAGACTGACTTTGCTGCTAAGAACGAAGGTTTCCTTGCGTTTGCAAATAACGTAGCAGGCGCTGCATTTGAAGCAGGTTCTACTGATGTTGCTGGTCTTCTTGATTCAGAGCGTGAAGCTTTGGTTCAGAAAATTGGTGAGAACATTTCTCCTCGTCGTGCTGTTAAGTCTGAAGGTGAAGTTGTGGGTGCTTATGTTCACTCTAACAATCGAATTGCTTCGATTGTTGCGCTTAAAGGTGGTACGCCTGAGTTGGCAAGAGATATCGCTATGCATGCAACAGCGGTTAATCCTCGTGTTCTTAACCCTGAAGATATGCCTGAAGAAGAGTTGAATAAAGAGAAGGATATCATTAAGGCTCAGCCTGATATGGAAGGTAAGCCAGATGCGATCGTCGAGAAAATGATGGGTGGTCGTATTAAGAAATTCCTTAAGGAAAACAGCTTGGTTGAGCAGCCTTTCGTTAAGAATCCTGAAGTTACAGTTGGCCAGTTGGCTAAAGATGGCGGTGCAGAAGTTGTTTCTTTTGTCCGTATCGAAGTAGGTGAAGGTATTGAGGTTGAAGAGGCTGACTTCGCTGCAGAGGTTGCGGCTCAGCTTAAAGGCTAATTTAGTCTGTTTACATGGGTTTGTTAACAGGTAAATGTTGAAAAGATAGTTCCACTTTTTACCAATCCTGATACAATTCCCAACCGTGCCGTATAAGAAGGGTGATATAACCATTTTTCTTATGCGGCATTATTGTATCTGGCAATTGGTTTTTATCTTAAAGTTGTCTGGGGAGTACTTGCTCATCTGGAAAGACTGTTTTTAGTGGGGGCGACTCCCCCGAAATTAAGATACGTCATATGCATATTAAGCAGGTTCTTAACCTGTATTTGTTAACTACGCTTTAAATGCCGAGAGTGATTCATGCCTGTAAATCTCCAGCCAAAATATAAACGAATTCTTCTAAAACTTAGTGGTGAAGCTCTAATGGGCGATGAGGACTTTGGGATCGATCCAAAAGTACTTGATCGCATGGCTTTAGAAATTGGTCAGCTGATTGGTATAGGTGTTCAGGTTGGCATGGTCATAGGTGGTGGTAACTTGTTTAGAGGTGCTGCCCTAAGCCAGGCTGGAATGGATCGTGTTACTGGTGATCATATGGGTATGCTGGCTACGGTTATGAATGCCTTGGCGATGCGTGACGCATTAGAACGATCCAATATATCAACGCGTGTTATGTCAGCTATCCCGATGAGTGGTGTTGTTGAGCATTACGATCGGCGCAGAGCGGTTAGAGATCTTAAAGATGGTGAT
The DNA here is from genome assembly GCF_001635235.1 of Oleiphilus sp. HI0117. Classification (NCBI taxonomy): domain Bacteria; kingdom Pseudomonadati; phylum Pseudomonadota; class Gammaproteobacteria; order Oceanospirillales; family Oleiphilaceae; genus Oleiphilus; species Oleiphilus sp. HI0117. The sequence goes on from NZ_LWGA01000747.1 coordinate 8,050, forward strand.
GTTGTAATATTCAGCGCAGGAACGGGTAACCCTTTCTTTACAACTGACTCTGCTGCATGTCTACGAGGTATTGAGATTGATGCTGATGTTGTATTGAAGGCAACAAAAGTAGATGGTGTCTACAACGCTGACCCGATGAAAGATCCGACAGCCGTGAAGTATGATGCTTTGAGTTATGATGAAGTCTTGGATAAAAAGTTAGGTGTAATGGATCTAACGGCAATTTGTTTGTGCCGTGATCACAATATGCCTGTTAGAGTATTTGATATGAATAAGCCTGGGGTTTTGCGCAGTATTGTAGTGGGTGAATC
>NZ_LWGA01000748.1:0-3818 GCF_001635235.1 Oleiphilus sp. HI0117
TTTGACGATAGTGCATTGCTAAAAGCATTTGGCGAAGGCGGTGCAGGTTTTTTTCCTGCGCCATCAGCCATGGCAAGCCAAGTTGAGCGCATGTATAACGTTAAGTCGATTGGTGAGATAAACAATGTTAGCGAACACTTCTTTGTTATTTCACCAGAGCGAAAATTGAAACATCCGGCTGTCGTTGCAATTACCGATGCAGCACGACGAAGCTTTTCATCTATTAGCCAAGCATCTTAGCTGCCGCTTCATCTGAAATTCCGCGCATGCGGCGCAGCATATAACGTTTTGCTTTGGCAAAGCTCTGTTCAATCGCGACACCACAATTTTCGCTCTCTACCGCTAGCTGTAAGTGCTCCCCTACACATGGGTGAATATTCAGCTCACAGTAGTAAAGAGCTCTATTATCATGTTCTTGTTGGCGTTCCTCTATCAACAGATTTACTGATTCAATATCAGTGTTAATGCCACTCAGGTGAAAGGAATAGTAAAGATCGACTGTTCTGCTCCAGTTACGCATTACGTGCTCACTTACATTTAGGTACAGCATAATTTCAACTCCGTGTTTTTTTACTATGCTAACGACCAACTACCCTAGGTATCCATAAGTTATTCACTCATAAATACTTCGAAGTATCCGAAGTATTTATGAGTGGCAATTTAAATCCATGCTTTCCCCCAGCCGTTTGGTTAAAGATCCAAAAAAAATTGATCAGTTTTTTTCGATCATATTGAGCTGAATATTCGACTTTTTCATAGCTAGGTAAAAGCATATAAATGTCTTCTCATCATTTAAAGCAAGGACCTACCTATGACAAAAGTTTTTCGAGAAATGGTTGAGCATGACGCAGCAGGGGGAATTCTATTAATTCTCGCGGCTTTGGCGGCACTCATCATGGCGAATACAGCTTTCAATGGTTTCTACCAAGGTGTGCTTAACTTACCCGTCACCATTCAATTCGGCTCCTTTGAAATTGCTAAACCGCTATTGCTTTGGGTCAATGATGGCTTGATGGCACTGTTCTTTTTCTTGGTCGGCCTAGAAGTTAAACGAGAAATTATTGAAGGCCACTTATCTTCAAAAGACCAGATAATACTACCTGCTATTGCCGCTGTGGCGGGCATCATTGCTCCCGCTTTAGTTTATGTTAGCTTAAATCAACAAAATCCGGCGGCACTTCAAGGCTGGGCTATTCCATCGGCAACTGATATCGCCTTTGCTTTAGGTATATTTAGTCTGTTCGGCAAAAGCCTACCACTGACCCTCAAGCTATTCCTGCTCTCGGTTGCTATATTTGATGATATCGGTGCGATAGTCATTATTGCCATTTTTTACTCACAAGACCTATCAACAGCCTCTCTTGCCGTTGCCATTTCAGGTCTGTTTGTTCTAGGCCTGTTGAACCGATTCAAGGTGAGCAAACAAGCGGCTTACATTATTGTCGGTATCGTTGTGTGGGCAGCCGTACTCAAGTCAGGTGTTCATGCTACGCTAGCGGGTTTCATCGTGGCTTGGTTTATACCAATTAACGTGGCCACTGAAGACGGACACCCAATGTTAAAGCAAATGGAACACAGCATTCAGCCTTGGGTTGCCTTTATGATACTGCCTGTGTTCGCATTCGCGAATGCCGGTGTCAACTTAATCGGGATCGGCACTGATGATCTATTTAACTCAATTACATTAGGTATCGCGCTTGGGCTGTTTTTAGGCAAACAACTGGGAATCTTTGGCGCTTGCTGGCTGGCGGTGAGATCAGGTATCGCAAGCCTGCCAAAAGATACCACATGGCCTCAATTATATGGTGTATGCGTACTGTGCGGAATTGGTTTTACCATGAGCTTATTCATCGGCACACTCGCTTTTGAGAGCCATGACCCAAGCTATCACGACAGCGTCAAACTAGGTGTTCTGTTAGGGTCAGTTATGTCAGCTGTGATGGGGGCCATCATTATTATAAGAAGCCGAAACAATAAAGCTGTATAAAGCGGCACACTCTAATGCACCAACCTGCGCCAAAGAGGGCTGACTCGTTAAATAAATAGCACTCTTTGGTACAAAATTTCGTTTATATAGATCCACTAAGCAAAATTCAGCGTACAAACACTAGGTAGATATTATTTTTTATTTCCCTGATTTTTAAGACGAGGTGATTTCTGATATGTGGAATAAAGCACGAAGCAGTGCCCCCTTGCTCATCATAATAACTTTGCTGAGCCTCATATTGGAAGGCTGCTCACTACTTGGTATACGCACTACAGATGAGGCTCGCTATACCGTTGAAAAGAAGGTCGGCAATATCGAAATAAGACGATACGAACCTGTCATGATAGTTGAAACCTACGTAAATGAGCCCAACTTTCGTGATGCAACCGACCAATCCTTTAGACGTTTGTTTGACTATATTTCTGGGGCCAATGTTTCTGCCAATGACATTTCGATGACAGCACCAGTCATCGCTGAACCACAGGAAGAAAAAGGTAAAATAGTTGCGATGACCAGCCCTGTTATTGCGAGTCCGAGCAAGACTGAGAACGAACGGCAAGGCTGGATTTTGAAATTTGTGCTACCAGACAAGTTCACTATTAACAATTCTCCTCAACCTACAGACCCGCTTGTTTGTCTTCGTGAGGTTCCTGAGAAACGAGTTGCAGCGATTAGCTATTCAGGATTATGGAGTGAAAGCAATTATCAAAAACATGTCAATCAACTGAGTGACTGGCTCAACAGCAATAATTACTCTTCAATTTCACTAGCTAGTTATGCAGGGTACGATCCACCCTGGGCACTACCATTTCTGCGACGCAATGAGATATTAATTGATGTTCTACCTTAGGTTGATAATTGTGCTCGCCTTAGTGTCGAGCTCTGTTTCATTGAATGCTGAGCCATATCAAACCGGCAGTAAGGAAACGTCGCTAGTAAAAAAAAGCCAGGCTAGAAAACAACAGACTGGCTGGTTTTACGGTGCTTTTACAAGCATCAATTCCTCTTATTATGCCGGCGTAGGAGCTGACACGGTTGCCCTGCCTATTATAGGTTATATAGGTACTAGGTTTAGCTTTTTGGGGCCTCGTGCCAGCTATATCATACATCAGAGTGCTGAACTGGAAGCTTTGGCACTCATCACCTATAAGTCGGTCGGTTACAAACCGAACGACTCAAAGCATCTTGACGGAATGACGAGGCGCCAGAACTCATTGTTTGGCGGTCTGAGTACAAGCCTCAAAAAAGACAGACTGTCGTACACACTTAGCTATCTTCATGATTTACAGAACCATTCAGGCGGACAAGATTTCACCCTTGCAATGTCATACCGTTACAATTACGGGCCATTTTTTTTGACTCCAAAGATCTCTTTAAACTATTTGGATAGCGCGTACAGTAACTACTATTTTGGCGTGCGCGATCACGAATCCAATTCAGATAGACAAGCTTACACTCCCAACACGTCGATCAATCCGTCTGTTAGCCTTAACTTTGCAACGCCAATTTTTCTCAAAGGCTTTACCCGTGCCAGCGTGACACATTCCTGGCTGGACTCCTCGCTATATAACAGCCCTATTGTTAACAACAAAAACCATTGGAAGGTAAATCTTTCTTTCACCCGATTCTTTTGATTTCAAACCTGAATCAAGCTGATGCACCCTTCCAATAAGCCATTACTCCCTGCACTCAGTTTTCAATAACCATTGAGGTCACACAAAATGAACCAATCCAAGGCTGCAGCAATTATCATCGGCGCTAACGGGGGTATTGGGAGCGCAATCCTTAAACGTATGCAATCAGATAGAAGCATCACGACTATTTTTGCGCT
>NZ_LWGA01000749.1:0-14899 GCF_001635235.1 Oleiphilus sp. HI0117
AATACTTAGAGACTAATCCTTTATGTCTAAAAACTTCAACAATTCCATTGCTCTTATTGAAAAGGAATATTAGTCCTGCTGACCTTCTGTAGCTATGAAGTGATAGAAAAAAAGCTACAACCATAAGTAGTAGAACAACTATCAAGGAAAATTCTATATTATCGCCAACTAGCTGATTTTGCTCTATTAAAACAAATGTGAGTAAATACAAGACAAAAAAAACAGGTATTGCAACAACTCCAAATAGTGCTCTGCCAGTGTCTATTCCTTTGACCGCAAGCTTACCACCTACTTTCTTAGTTCGAATCATCTGTGATCCTAATGATTAGTTTTGACTATATTTATTTAAGGGAGGAGTGTAATTAAATACGCAATTAACTCAATCATCAATCATGGCTTTTTGCTTTGTATTAGAAATGCAGTCTAAGCCAAGTATTAAAGCTAGAAGGAAAGATGTGTTGAGATAAGAGTCCCTTTCAGGTGCTGAATTTGGCTGTTTTATCCTAATCATAACTAACCTGTCGAGCGACAGCTTTGCGGACACTTCTGCCGCTCAAGAATGTCTGCTCTTCACCAGTTTCAGACCATAAACTGCATTCTTTGGTGACAACTATTTACTCCTAAAACCATCGATTCTTACCACGTTTTTCGCCCCAAGCTCAGCCTTGAGCTTCGCGTTCTCAGTTGATAATGCCGCATTAACCGACACTAGCTTTTTAATCTGCAATTCAAGCTCTTCAACCTCCGACCTCAACTCACGACTCTTACCCTTTTCTAGTTTTAGCGCCTGAGTTTTCTCGTCTCTTTGAGCCTTCAAAGCTTTGCCAGTGACTTGTCGTATTTCGTCAGCAATGCCGGGGTATCTGTTGTGGATCGTTGCCTCAGACACTTTGGCTTCCTCTGCGACAGATGCAATACTGATTTTTCGTTTTGGATCAACCACTCTAGGTCTATTACGCTTCATTCGCGACAGGGCAAGCTGCAACGCCTTTTCGGTACTCATTGTCATGACGACACCCTCTTAACTTCTTCAAACATGCCAAACTCTTTCAGAACGCGCTCACAGCGATCAATATCGCGTTCAAGGCGTTGCTTACCCGCTTCGCCTATATCCTCTACGTCTTTCAATTCTAACTGCTGGATATAAATTCGTTTGTAGTAATCGCCGTGCCGCTCTTTTTCAATAATGGAATCCGCACAGTCAACACATCGCGTACCCTCAATGACGGATCGACCGCCACAGGCTGAGTTATCTGATGTGCACCACGAATGACCCGTTGAACGAAGATGCACGCTATCAGAGATTTTTTCTGCCATCTCAGCGCGACTCTCGAAGGTCTTAACTGCTTCACTCTTGGAGCGATAGGAGATTAGTTTATTAGCGAGCCCCCCCGTGATAATCGTGCCCTCATCCAAAAACTCTTCAACACGCGCCACCTTATAATTTTTAATCTCAATGGCGATCTCGTCGTAAAGCTCCACTTCTTGCGCTTCATTTCCCGCGTAGAGCAATGTCATGTCCATCGACCAATGCTTGAAGTGCTGCTTCAAATAACGCAAGTCGCCATACGCTGACTGTGCACAGTAAACTGCAAACGTGCGCCGAAAGCGGTGACTAGCCATGCCGTTAATGCCCAATGCAGTGCAGAACGATTTCAACCTACGATCAAAAGCATCACTAGTAAGCGCATTAATCGCATTCTTATTCGCCGTGCTTGTGGTCAAAAACAGATGGTGCTTGAAGTGCGCGATTTTAAGAGCTTTAGGATGCTCAGGATCGTTTTCAAGTAAGCTCTGCTGTTCTTGCCAAAGCCTTTCTCGTAAAGTACGTACATACGCCTTCTGCGCTTCAATTGCATCTATGACGATCTTAGGTACCAACCATTCGGTATAACCCTCATGCGTCTTACTGCTGTGCGATTTCAGCCAATACGACGTATCCTCCTCATTGTCCTCAATGCGATAAGCATCCCGATCAGGATTACGGTCATTCCACTCTATCGCGCAGAGTTCATGATTCCGTATACCACTAAACGTTAGGATAATAATGGCAGCAGCGATTGGAATATCATTATAGCGGCGATTGAATTCGCTTAAGCTGGCAAACCCATTGGGAGTAAGAACCGATGTTTGAAGTTTTTTGTTTACGAACGATACCGAAACACCCGTTGCATGCAGTTCAGCGCGCTTCGCCTCTAGCGATTGTTTCACCGCAACTAACTCATGCGCTTGCTCGATCAACTCCTGACAGGCGGGGACCAAGACCTTAAGCTGATCTTCTGGAATAATTTCCGTTTTCGCCTTGGGTACGCTGGTTTGACCTGTCATCCCCGCGAGGTGCAAGGCAGAGCTTTCTTCCCAAGGATGCGGAAATGCCCACTGAGTCTCGCGCAGATGCCTTTGTAGCGTCTCAACACCAAGGAATCTAGCAAACAAAGTGCCCGGGGACAGTGGTTTGTTTCGCGCCGATAGCGTTTCCTTCGTTTGTTGCACGTAGGTCGCACAAACGAGTGGGGTTATATCCTTTATGCACTTGATGTTCAGCGAGTCGAGATACCTTAAAAATTGCCTTATCGCTTTGAAAAACTCAACCAATGTGCCTCCGCCTGGATTGTTTTGCAGATCGTAGTGCTTGATCGCAAATTTCACCGCAGGAAAAAAGCGCTCGGGCAGCGACCCAAAGCGTAGCTTTTTTTGCTGTCCTTTGTGCTGCTTGTAAAGCGTGCATCTTCATATCGCCAAGTCATATCCTTATACTCGCTGATCACTTGATGACGCCCGTCAGTTAGACGGTAAGAAGAGATAGGCAATGTCAGTCGCTCTGACTCGCTCAACGCATGCAGTTTAATCGTATTGCCATGCGCCACTGCGCTCGCCATCAAAGTCTGACTCATGCGACCCCCTCAAGCTGTTGGCGATGCTTCCAGGCGGGATGAGGATTGGCTTCGGCTTCAGCGCGAACGGTCTGCACATACTCAGGATCAAACTGCGTCGCAATCTCGTTGTCGATAATACGAATGATATGCGCAAAGTACTTCTTCCAGCGTTTCGCGCCAATTTGCTCTCGCTCGTACACCAAGAGCCAATAAAACGAGAAAAGGCGGTATATATCCTCTTTCGTGACAACCATGTTGCGACATCGCACACAGGCCAAAAAGTCGGTGCAATAGATTTTATTGCCTTCTCTGTCGGTTTTCTGGCCTGAGTCCGCACACTTTGCCACTGAGGTATTCTGCTCAATGCCTCGAACGTTATCGGTCAGCTCTTTGACACGACTACGTCCCATGAAGTTAAAGTTTTTCTCTGCCTCTTTCGGTGCTTCCAAATAGTGTGAATCAGAGACTTTGACCGAATGCCCCGCGAGGGCGGCGGTGACGAAAGGATCACCACCCGACAGCTCAAAAATGCGATTCTCAAAGGTCTTGCGAAAGCGTGAAACATTGACCTTGAGCGGCTTGCCGTTGTCGTCCAGCAATTGCCGATCCGCGACCCACTTGGAAATGTTCTGTGCAAGTAAAGTAGAGCTCAACGCTGTCCCTTGATCTGCGTTTGCATTACTAGTCGCTCGATAAACCAACACCAAGTCCGAGTTCATCTCCTGACGTACTGATGCATTGCATTGAATAATGTGTTGGATCATCACAGCAACATCGGCTAGCACCGTTTGCACATTTTCGACTCTTTTTTGATGGCGTAAAACTTGAACCTTGGTGGCATTACCTCGACGCTTATACAGCACCAACAGCTTTCGATTTTCCTTCAAGGGGTGCTCTTGAATCGAATCGGTCGTCATTTCCAACAAAGGCGTCGTATTCATCCCTGACCGCAACGCAATCGCACACATCAAAATCGTTAATTCATAGCCGGTTAACGGCGCTTTCTTTTCTAAAATGGCATTCACATCGTCACTCAAGGCGTATGCAAGTCGTCGTCGCTCTGCTCTGGAAAAGGCTAACTGTCCTTTCACTTTTCGATTGGAATTTGGAAAGGGGTTTTGAGGAAAATCCACCCCATTGATCCAATCCATGCCCTGCATCTTGACTAACACTGACTTGGTGTGGGTGTAAAAACCTTTGGCTGAAGTGCCGTTCGGATACGCTGTTTTTACATGGCTGATATAGTTTTGAATCAGCTCACTGGTGATATCCGTTAACACAAGGTCACGGCCTTCGGCGGCCTGATAGAGTTTAAGATAGTCAGCAAGGTATTTGATGCCGCCATAGCAGTAATTACTTATTGTGCTGTGCGCGACCGTTCGCTCCTCGATCATGATCTGAATGGTTTGCTGCAAGGCGCTGACAATAGCGTCAAATCCGCATTCGTAGAGGATGGAGAAATCAAACCCATTAGTGGAATTCGCATTTTTACCCCAATAAACCTGCTGATCTTCTGGAACGCCAAGCTTCAGGACGGGCTTTTTAGTGGCGATTGAAGGCGTGTCCTGACTTTTAATTTTTGCGTCATTAAAACGTTTTTTAGTTCCCATTACGCCACCTCCAAACCGGAGCATATCTGATCGACATCATCGTCATAGGAGGTCATCACATCTCCTTCAAGCTCTTCTAGGTAATGCAGGTACACTTCAGTCGTATTGATGCTAGAGTGCCCTAAACGATCCCGAATATAAGACAAAGGGTTTCCCCGATAATTTGGATTGTTTCGTAAGCCGTATAGCTTCATCGTGGCATAGGTATGTCGCAAACTATGCAAAGTGATACCTTTGCGACCCACTATGCTCTGAAGCTCTTTGTTTAGGATCGTGCCCTTAATTGAGTAGGGCTGACCAAAGCGATTTAGAAATAACGGCGCTTGCTCATCAATTCCGTTCTCGACTAAAAGACCGTGCCGATCATGCAGTTTGTATTGCCACAGTCGTTCATACAAAGCGATAGGGATGTGAATGGACCGAGCCTTACTGCCTTTGGTTTTCATGTCCAATGGATTTAGATCAACGACGACAATCGAGCTACCGCGCTTCATTGCAGGGTCTTGGATAAATTTCTCAGGAAACGTTAGCAGCTCTTCTTTACGCATACCTGTTTGCAGAGCCATGCGATAAACAAGGTGTTGAGACATGAAGCTCTCACGCTTTAACAGCGCTTTGATTTCTTGCTTGGAGAGTACCTTTAGGCGACTCTTTTTTTCTTTCAGCATCACGTTTGGCGAACTTGTTATGCCACCACTTGTATCTGTGTGAGCAAGAAACCCTTTTGGCTTAGATATGATGATAGTTTCAATGTCGTAGGGAACAGAATCAATCCATTCTCTGCGTCTTGCGTACTCATAGAACTTGATGATAGTGCGTAACCTGCCATTGACCGTATTGGGGCTCAGGCCAAGATCAATCGACCAATCCCGATATGCGCCAATCACAGAATGTTCATAGGTGGCTAGACTTGCTCTCCAATCAAGATCATTTGCTTCAAGGTAAGAAAAATAGTCGTACAAATCCTGACCGTATCTGAGCCAGCTCTTCACACTTGAAACTCGACCTCGGGTAATACAGTAATAAACTAGGAACTGATGAACCTCCCAAACTAACTGCATTTCATTATCAACAATCAAAGGAAACTCAGCATAAGGTTGGCCGTTGAGTTTAAAGTCTTCTGTGGCTTGAATGAGTCTCATGCAGCATTGACCTTTATTTCTCTAAACCCAATTCTCTGCGCAACTAAAAACGCTGAATCTAATGTTTTAAACGTTCTTGGACTGACTCTTTGTGAATCTAAAATAATGGGCTCGCCAGACTTTCTTCCAAACTGAAGGCACCAACCTTCACTCATCACATTTCTGACAATGGTTGCAGACTTAACGTCACCACTATCAAATAACATTTTGATTGATTGTTCTTGCATAAAGCCCCTTTTGATAAATCATTATTTGTATTTTGATGTTGCTCAAATACAGGAAACAAAAACACAAATACTGTTCATCTATACAGCTAATATATGACCATTAACTAATTATGCAAGGCTTTTTTAAATATTGTTTTTATTAATCTTTATGAGTAAGGGCTTTATAACTCATGAACATAAATATTCCTCTTTAAATTATTGTCGTTTTAGTCAATTGAGTCGTGAGAAGTTCTCGGTCTTTGATTCGTCATTTCGCTCTCTATTTCACTCTCCATGTCACTAGACATTTTCTCGTGTTCGTGTAGATAGTTGTCGGCGCTAAAGCCGAAATCATCTGGGTGGGAGGTGTGCGAGTATCCATGCAATTGCTGCAACAACAGCAAAACACCAAGCGATATTAGAAAAACATTCGCTGCATTACTGAAGTTTTTAAATGACTTGGTTTTGCGCCAAATAGCCAATAAACCAAGCATGACAGTCAATGCGGCAATTTGACCGAGTTCGACACCTAAGTTGAACGAAAGAATTTTAAGCACTAACCCTTCTTCAGATAACGGGAGCATTTGTAGGCGGGTTGAAAGACCAAAGCCATGAATCAAACCAAAAACGAAGACCATCAAAAGCAGATTCGGAGAAGCGATGTTTAAATACTTCTTAAACCCACCCAGATTATCAAAACCTTTGTATATGACGGTCAACGCAATGACTGCATCTATAAGATAGTAATTTGCTTGGATCTGATAAAGCGTTGCAAAAAGCAGCGTGATCGAATGACCAATTGTAAAAGCAGTGACAAACTTAACAATGTCATTAAATCGAGTCAGAAAGAAAACAACCCCAAAAAGAAAGAGTAAATGGTCATAACCGGTGACCATGTGGCTTGCGCCTAACTCAATAAAATCCCAGTTAGTTGCTTCTAAGGCTTTTGCCTTATCTGCTTCGGACATGCCATGCCCGAAAACGACGCTACAGATAAAATAGAAACCAACGGCGATGGGCCATCGGCATTTTTTAAATACGGATAACATTATTTACCTCAATAATAAGTTCTAGCTTACGCTAGTAAAATTTTATGTTTTAAACGAGAGAGGGAAATAATTTTGGCGGTGCTCTAGCCTTAACATTAGAGCGAAAATGGAAGCTGCGATATGCAAAGGACTTGTCAAAATAGAACTGAGTGACGTTTTTCTGTTCATCGCACGAAAAACTAGTGACTAAGACTGCTTGAGGCTCTAGGTCATTGAGCCACTTTACATATTTAACGATCCAGTCTTGGCTTAGCTCGACGACCTGGTTCGTGTGACTATTTTGATCAAAAGCATCAGCATGATGAGACGCAACATTGTGCGAATGTGCTACTTGTGCGTGAGAATGGCCCGCCCCGTCATGATTATGGTTGGATGCCAAATGAATATGCGCCGAAGCAGACTGCATTGTCAGAAATGCAATCGCTAAGAAAAGTTGCCAGATTTTGCTTGTCAAAATAGTGCGCATGAACGAGCCAGATATTTGGGATCAATGGATTATAATGACGGATTCATTTCGATACTATCAATTATTCATGAAGGAATATTTAAAAATAAACGTAGTAAGAGATAATATTCATACCAAAAGAGAGGGTCAGCCTCAAGGAGAAGTCTTCCGTACTATCAGGCACCAAAGGCTTCTAAGGTGTTAATAAATATTGTGCGACAGCCTTTAAGTCGTTCCAGCTCATGTATCCGGTGCTATGCTCTACTACCTCACTCATACTGCCGCCAAACACATCGCCATCATGTTTGATTCCGGTCTGTAAGGCGTAGGCAAGATCATCCTCAGTCCAGCCATTTTCCTTTAGATTAGCCGCCGTGATAGCAGGAACCTTATTGTTGTTAGCATCATAACCACCAGCAAAAGTCTCTTGACTGTTCAAAGCGCCAAAAAGATTCCTTGGTGTATGGCAAGCGCCGCAGTGTGCGGCTACCTCAACCAGGAATTTTCCTCGATTGAGCTGATCGACTGACGCTGAATTCGCCACTGAAGCAGATGGGCTAAAAAACATGGCTCGCCATAGCTTTAAACCTTCACGAAAATTGAATGGAAACATTATAGACTGCTCGGGGTCTGGTTCAGCGACTGGCGGTACGGTTTGAAACGCTACCCATAAATCGGCTACATCTTGATCAGAAAACTTCTCGTAAAACGTGTATGGAAAAGCCGGATAATACGGCTTTCCTTCAGGTGAAATACCTTCTCTTAGTGCTGTCGAAAATTGTTGAAATGTCCACGCCCCAATACCATGTTTCGGGTCTGAAGTTAGGTTTGGCGCACGAAAATCACCGAAAGGCGTGGTTAAAGGTTTTCCTCCTGATAAGAATTTACCGCCGGAGTCGATATCAGTATGGCAAGCAATACATCCTGATATTCGCGCCAAGTAAGCGCCCCGAGCTGTATTTCCATTAATATCTTTTGAACTAAAACTTGGAGACAGGGGCATCCAAAGCCAATATAGAAGCGCCCCCCCTAAAAGCAATAGAAGCAAGCAAAAGCTGTAGTAGCGGCGAGGCATTCCTGTCATTTCTCGATGCGGTATTTTTTATGGCACGAAGCACAGCTCTGCCCAATCATACGAAACAAGCCAGCGCTCGGTTTGGAAGCAAGGTGTTCATCACTCATGTTGTCTAGCCCCCGTTGCGCTCCCATTGCTGCTTGACCTTGGGCACCCATCATTCCCTGGCCTCTCATTTGCTCCCCCATGCGACCATTCATAGGGCCCGATTCTCCCATCATGCTATGGCCGGACATATGATTTGAATTACCCATCATGGTATTCCCCATACCATTTTCTGGTTCCACATTCTGATTGTTGGCAGCTCCATCGTGCAAGGCCTGCCCTAAGCGTTCTAGATTGCGTGCTAAGCGCTGAAAATTCTCCCACTCATTCCATATTTCAGCAGTCGCCTCGCTAGGCATATTTAAACTGCCATCGGGAAAAAGCTTTGTCATATGCTCGCCAGAATGATCTCGGATCAGAAGCGCATTCCTCTTTACAGTTTCAGCGTCGTATTCTTTTTGCCCTCGCATAATCGGTTTTAGCTCTTTCATAGCGCCTTTTAGATTATCCATTAAATCCATACGCTCTTTAATAATACCGGTCGCCCCGCCATGGCCATAAGCGACAGCTGAAATGGAAAAAATAGCCAAAATTATAATCACTGCATTTCTGTTCATGAACTCGTACCTAATCAATTTTCCACCAAGCGTTAGTTGAAGTTTACGCCTATAAATCACTTAATTTAATCTCTCTAGTTAACTACGAAAATGCCTTCAGGTGAAGCAAAACCAAACTAGCGGGTCGTTTCTCACTATAGTAAACATAAGAATTGCATATGTTGAGGTCTATTTATACATAAGGTGTCAGACAGACAATCGTGTGCGTCAGCACGATTATGTTTATACTCTCGAATATATTCTACCGATCATTACCCGGCTTGCTGGCCCTGACCACAGTCCGAAACTTATATAAGGCAAAAACCTAGTATGACCATCGACGCAAAAACGGTCTCGGCAGTACCCACCAATATCATCACTGGCTTCCTCGGTGTCGGAAAAACTTCTGCGATTCTGAACTTACTCAAACAAAAACCCGATAACGAACGATGGGCGGTACTCGTCAATGAATTTGGCGAAATTGGTGTAGACGGCAGTTTGTTTCAAGGCCAGAGCTCTCAAGAACAAGGCGTATTTATTAAAGAGGTGCCAGGCGGCTGTATGTGCTGTGCATCGGGCTTACCGATGCAAATTGCTTTAAACCAGTTACTTTCACGTGCCAAGCCCGACCGCTTGCTGATCGAGCCAACTGGGCTAGGCCACCCAATAGAAGTCTTAGAAGTACTGTCGGCAGAACACTATCAACAAGTACTCTCCCTACAAAAGACCCTCACATTGGTCGATGCACGAAAGCTAAGCGATGAGCGCTACACCCAGCATGATACCTTCAATCAACAGATATTGATTGCTGATATGATCATTGGCAACAAAAGTGACCTTTACCAAGACGGAGATGAAGCACAACTCACCCAATATATTAAGAAAACAATGGATAAAGCCCCTCCTGTTGTACTAACAAGTTATGGAAATATCGACATCGCACTTTTGAATGGGCCGACATCATCAGTGGTAACAGCCAAACATCACCATCATGAATCTGACGCACCTAGATTACTCATGGACTCGCCTATACCGGAAACAGGCTTTTTAAAAGCAACAAATAAGGGAGAGGGCTACGAAAGTATCGGCTGGCGCTTTTCGCCAGATAAGACCTTTAGCCATGCTGCACTTTTCAACTTCTTGAGTGGAGTCAATGCTGAACGAATGAAAGCCGTGTTTATCACTGACGAGGGAGTATTCGGCTATAACCTAACAACAGATGCCTTAACCGAGGTAGCACTGGATGAATGCCTGGAAAGCCGGATTGAAATTATTGGCAAGGGCTTATCTGCTGATATCGAAACTGAACTGATGGCTTGCATGTCAGAGCTCAACTAGTCTTTTCGAAAACGCTCTTTTAGATAATTTAAAGTACTTTGATCCCTTAAGGTCGCATCGGCGTGATTCGATTCATTAGCCAAGCTATTCGCTATCAGAGGATTTTCCTAAGTGCTTGCTAACCACAAAAGCCAGATAGCCAACAAGGGGTCTTGGAAAGTCATGCGCCATCCCTTCTATCTCGCGGAATTCAGCACCTTCAATCAGTTCAGCATTTTTTCTTCCGAACTTGATAGGAATGAGCCGATCTTCGGCACCATGAATAATCAAAGTGGGGACATTGACTCGCTGTGTAATCTTTTTGGTTTTCTTAGTCGCTACAATCGCAGAAAGCTGTCTTTTTGTACCGTACTTTTCAGCATCGCGCGCCAGAGCTTTCCGGAGTCGAGATTCTAACTCTTCTTGCTTTGGCGGGTGAGTCCTGCTGCTAATCAAACGGACGGTTTCCATTTTCAGGTCTAGCTGTTCTTCTTCGGCAGCCTGGCTCGACTTAAGCAAATGAAGCCCCAGCTTCATATTCCAAGGCATCACTAAACCACGACTATCTGCCGTAGACATGATCGAGGTTAAGCTAATAATACGATCATGATAAATACCAGCAATGATTTGAGCGATCATGCCACCCATTGAAGCTCCGACAATATGGGCCTGTTTACACTTTAGGTGGTCAAGCAGACAGACCGCGTCGTGGGCCATATGATATAGATCGTAGGGTGCGTCTATCTTCAAGCCAAACCAGTTTGCCAATACCTGTTTCAACACACGAGGAGCTGCATAGTGATCAAACTTGGTAGAAAGGCCAATATCTCGATTATCAAATCGGATAACGTAATAACCTTCTTCAGCAAGCAGATGACAGAACCGGTCAGGCCAAACAATCATCTGGGCACCTAAACCCATAATCAGAAGTACGGCAGGCCTTTTAGGGTTTCCGAAGGTCTCGTATTCAATACTTACATCGTTACATACAGCTTTAGGCATGGTGACAGCACGGAGGAAAAAACAATAACAATGGGTTTAAGTTTAGATGCCGATCGGAGATACGATGTGAAGGTTTTGTGTCAGTTCGGGCAATACAATTCGGTGGCAATGACCAGTTTGCCTTAGCGAGTTTCACTTGATATTTGTTCATATTGGGAATATATTCCCAATATGAACAAAGAAACGTTAAGCTACAAAAACACCTTAAGCCAATGTGTCATCTTTATGATGAAACCTTTGGTGCGCATACTCCTGAGGTCAGGAGTCGGTTTCTCTGACTTTGCCGAATGGGTAAAACATGCCTATGTGGCCGTTGCAGAAGAAGAGTTCACTGTCGATGGAAAGCCCCAGAGCACCTCTAGAATTTCGATTTTAAGCGGACTTCATCGAAAAGAGGTTGCACGAATTCGTAAAGAACTTGATGAAAGCAAGATTCCCACCACAACCACACCTGCCAACCGGGCAGAGAGAGTCATTAACGCATGGCTTAGGGAGCCGGCTTATAGCCGCGATCAAAACGCACCGCTAGACCTCCCTTTTAGCTCGAGTAACGCTGACACACCAAGTTTTGAGTCTTTAGTCAAAGAATATAGTGGCGATATTCATACAACGACCTTACTTGAAGAACTTACCCGTTTAGGTGCAGTGGAGAAACTTGAAAATGAACACCTACGGCTAAACCAATCCGGCTATATCCCGATACCCGAAAGCCTTGATCAGATTGAAGTCGCCGCACAATCAGCACACGATTTAATATCCACACTAAGCAACAATTTAAATCCAGATTCAGACGAACCTCGCTTCCAACGATCTGTTGCTTACTTGCACCTATCAAGTGACTCTATTCAAGAATTTAAACAATACAGCAAAAAAGAAAATGAAAAATTGTTGCTCAAGCTGAATAAGTGGCTTGCACAGCACGACATGCCATTAGCCGAACAAAAACACGCTTCCAATCAGTACAGAGCGGGAGTTGGAATTTATTATTTCGAAGAGCTCAACAATAAATCGAGCCAAGTTTAAAGGACCAACTGCAATGGACATTCAACATAAACTTAAGCCAAGTTTGTTTCTTCTCACCTTGAGCTTACTGTCATCTGTTTTCGTTGGCTGTAGTGAGTCCGAGAATGATGGCGGAATTACCGGAACGGGCGGCCCTCTGGAAAGCTACTTAAAGCACGGAATTGCTTCGAATAACCAGAACCCTAGCTATTGCGATATTTGCCTCGATGCCCCCGTACTCGAAAGCGATGGAAGTGCAGATGCCTCTTCTGACGAGTCAAGCGATAGCTACTCCCGAACTAATACTCAAGAAACAGGAGTCGATGAACTCGACTGGCTTAAGACCGACGGAAACCTGATATACAGCTACAATGGAGGTTCCGACATCAATATATTTGAATTATCGGAACAGACAGGTAAACACGAAGCGCTCAATACCATTACCCTCTCTACTTCACGTCATTACTTACAGGGCTTGTATCTGGAAGAAACACTCGAAAACAAAAAACTTATTTCAATCGCTAACGAATACGCTCAAGTCTATAGCGACTACTTCTGGCACTGGAGTGATAGCCGTATCAGTATTGATATGTATGACGTGGAAACACCTGAATCCACCATAGACAAAACCACATCTATACAGATAGAGGGTCAGTATGTCAGCAGCCGAAAAATCGGCTCAAAGCTCTATATCATTAGCCAATACAGTGCCTACCTCGACGACTATGTAATCTATCCCTATGAAGAAGATGATATTAGCCGTAACGAGTCATTAATCAGCAAGGCCACATTAGAAGACCTACTCCCAAGCGTCACCTTAAATGGCCAAACAAAGATTTTACTAGGTGAAAATGATTGCCATATTCCTAACGAGCCAGAAGATTCAACACAACCTACCCTGGCTATCGTTACTAAAATCGACCTTGGCGCTTCACATGATATGGCGCTTTCAGATATAAAATCCAGCTGCATCGCCGCCCCCATTGCCACAATCTACGCATCATTGAACGCCGTGTATATGGTAGAAAATGAATACAGTTACGAAAACGCAAATGATTCATCTTATAGCAGTACGGTCTACAAGCTAGACTATTCGGACAATGGTCTAGAGTTTGCTGGAAGCGTAGCCCTAAGCGGCCAAGTAGGCTGGAATGAACAGTTCAGACTTAGCGAGTATCAGGATCATCTGCGAGTCGTGACCACTGACCATTCCAGCACAGAGAGAAATATACATCGGCTACATACCATCAATATTGATGATACAGAGCTGAACCTGAATGCAACAATCCCTAATGAATCGGCTCCGGAAGCTATCGGAAAACCAGGAGAGTCAATCTACAGTGTTCGATTTGACGGTGACAAAGCTTATATCGTGACCTTTAGACAAATCGACCCATTTTATGTACTTGACCTATCTAATCACGACTCTCCTCGCGTCGCAGGTGAATTAGAACTGCCCGGCTTTTCAAACTACCTTCACCCCTTCGGCGATACACTTGTCTTTGGCCTAGGCCGCGGCTCGGAAGGTGGCGTCGCAACAAATAATATCAAACTCGCACTGTTTGACGTGAGCGATATGAGCAACCCGCTATTAGTGAATGAAGTACTGCTTGAAGGCGACACATCATATTCTCCTGCCGAATACACTCATACGGCCTTAAGTATCTTACCCGGCAACGATGAACACTCATGGCGTCTAGGTTTTTCAGCGAGCATATTAGAGGACTGGCAGTGGCAAAAAGACGCCTACTATCTTTTTGAGGTCAGAGATACTGAACACCCTGAGGGTGCTAGTCTAAATCAAGCCGGAAGCATAGTCGGTAGCGAACTCGGCACCGGGCAGTCAGGTAGTTATTACTATTCATCCTACGACCGAGGGGTTCTCACTGGCACTCACGTTCACTACTCTCATAGAGGATACTTGATCACAGAATTGTGGGATGACCTGGCTAACCCCGCTGACTGAATGAAACCCTTTTTTAAGCTTGTCGAAGCGTCAAGCTTACTTAGATGTAGGTGCAAACATTACATTTTCGACGCTACGTTTTGCCGGTTGATAAGTGTTCACTTTATGCTCGGCAGGGTAACCGATCGAAAGACCGCATAGCAGTTTATAGTCTTCTTCTATATCGAAATGCTTTTTGATCGGACTTGCCCAAGTGGCAATAGCGGCTTGAGGACAGGACCCCAACCCTTCTTCTACGGCAGCGAGCATGAGTGATTGCATAAAGATACCGGCGTCCAAAGCACTATAAAGACCAAGTTTGTCATTGATAAATATAAAAATTGCAGTGGGCGCACCAAAAAACTCAAAATTCTTTTGCATTTGCGCCTCACGTGCCTCGTAGTCACTTCTTTCAATGCCCAGTGTTTCGTATAGCCCCATGCCACAATCAAACTTGCGTTTCTTAAGCTCATCAGGGTAACTGACGTCGGGGTTATAATCGCCGTCGGGCAAAACACCACTTGTTAACCCCTGCCAAATTTTGCTTGGTAACGGAAGGCGCTTAATCCGGCTAGCTTTGGCGAACTTG
>NZ_LWGA01000750.1:0-6595 GCF_001635235.1 Oleiphilus sp. HI0117
TACGCCGTTCATAGATATGATAAAGGTGGGTGATGAGCTTGTCTGGACTCGTATGGGGACTCAAAGCCCGGTACTTGTACCTGGCGATATTGTCACGCTAATCGGCTCAAACTTCGGTGCAGGTGTGGATATAGATTTTAGCAAAATCATGCTGGGTAATACCCGTATTCTTGAAACTGATTTACGTATGTTTGATCAGAAGCTTGCTGTGTCAGATCAGGTTAATTACGAAACAGAGCAGCAAGTTGATGCATGGGATAAAAACGTTATTAGCTGGCAAGATGACCGTATTGTATTCAGGGTACCTGACCATGCTAGCAGCGGTCCCTTGATTGTGCAGGTACAAAAACGAACGGGTTATAATGAGTCCTTGCTACACCCAGGTTCTCCACATACCGTTATTGATGCACAGACCTCTCGTATTATCAGCGATACGTTTCAGCATGAATGTGACGTTGTGTCACAGCTGAGTGATGCCGTTGCCAGCACGCCGATTGATATAGATGTTAATAACCCGAACTTCTCTGATTTGGTGACAGAAGGTCGAAAGATATTCTGGTCGTACGACTACAATATTGGTGTCGCACATGCGGTACGAAACCTGGATTGGAAGGCGATCTTTAACTATCGTTCGTTTGACCCGGTTAAAGGAGGCTATGCTGACCCGAGAGAGTTGTTTGGCGCCTATAAAACGGTCAGAGGGCAAGTGCCGAATGAAGCGATGGATGATGTTTACTTTGATCCTTACCCAATGCCAACCCCGATCCCCGGCTTCCTCACCTTGGGTTCTGCCAAGCTTGAAGGCAATACAAAAGATACAGGTTGGGTAGGATATCGCTATGCAGAAGGTAATCACCCTTATACAGGGCCGGGTGAATTTGCCGGTTTCAACTGTGCGTCGTGCCACGGTTATCAAATCACTTACCAAAACGTCAATGGCGAAGATGAAACAAAGGTTTTCCCTGGCTTGCCTAACCCTGAATGGACCATGAAGTGGACAGTTTTACAGACGCCGCTAAAAACCTTCAAGGGCATTTATGAGAAGGAGCCAGGGCCAGACTGGGCACCGGAAGAAGAAAAAGTTGCCAAAGATATGTTGATCTATCATATGCCTGCCGGTGCCGGTGAGCATAACTTGGTTAGAATCAAAGGAGAGGGCAGCCATACCGATAATGATTATCAGTTTTCACCGATCGCAATTCCAAATGTGACCAACTATATGTCGATTCGACGTTCTCTGTCGCATACCGAATCCTATGTCGGTTTTGAAGGTTCTTATGTGCATGCAGAAGAGCCGGACGGTGCGCAAGGGGCAATGAGAAAAGCGCCTTTACAAGCCTTAACCGCGTACATGACCCAGCTTGATGAGGACGATGACTTACTACGTGAAATTGGTATGTATCGCTGGTTGAAGCAGAAGGGTTTACTTGTCGACCAAACAGAAACCGGTACAGTCATAGAGACCTATACCGAGATGGTACCGCAGCCGCCTAAGCGGGGCTGGTTTGGTATTAAGATACCTCAACCAGATAAAGAGGTAACGAAAACGCGCGAAATACCAGCATTGCAAGAAGGACAGTTTATTAGCCAGGGCTGGCAGTCCTATCCAAAAGTTTCTGCAGCGATAGCAAGAGGTAAAGAGACCTTCGATCGCGATTGCGGCAGCTGCCACAATGATGGCGTCGGTGCCAACACAAATGAAAAGATGTTGCGTTTGGATGAAGTTGGCAGATTTTTCTCTCCAACGATTTACCAAAAAGAGGTCGAGTCGATTCGCGCGACATTCTTACGTGATATGTACTGGGTGCAGAATCGTGGCTTGCTATCTGACGGTCACGTGAGAAATATGAGTGATCTGGTATCTCCAGCTCGTTGTGATAGCAACTCTGAAATGTACCAACAATATTACACCTTGCATGCACCGGTTCGACCTGCGCCCGGCTCTGTCGATCAGCCGATTACTACACCGGACTTAAATCGCAGAGGCGATGTATTCAGGGTGCCCAAGTCGGACTACATTACCAGGTTGGATCGAGGTTACAAGCGCAACCGCTTTATCGAAAAGCACAAATACTTTAGTGAAGTGTCTTGGGATGACGACCACTACTACTGGGATTACCAGAAGATGCGTCGTGAATTTGGTGTAGATGAAATGGGGACACCTGGCCCGGTTGGTTTACCAGCGACACCACACCCATGGTGTACATCGAATACTGAGGAGGTTTCAGATTTGGTTCAGTACATTATGACGCTGTAAGCTTGAGCGAGTAGACAAAGGCCAGCCCCGATTAGACTAAGGGAATGTTCAATCGGGGCTGGCTAAAGGCTCAGTTTATCTATTAGTCAGTAACGGACAATTCTTTGGTCTTCACCTGCTTAACCAGTGCATTTTTCGCAACTTCGTTTATCGCATATTTTTCAATGCCGGCTAAATGGGTTTTACCAAAATATCGATACCAGTTAATTAGCTTGGCATCGACAGGGAACTCTCCGTCAGACTTTTCGCCTAGCTCTTCAGCTAAGGCTAGTAGCTTGCCATTATGAAAGCGGTATTTGGGAAAACCATAAAAAGAAAACGTGGTCGACAAGGTTAAGGCTGTATCTATATTCTTGTGCATGCGGTTTTTGCGTTTTTTAAAGCCGATTTTTGATCGAACGTCTTGCAATATATCCAGCGGCACTTGAGCTGCTTTCATCGATGCTTCAAAGACAGACTTAGAGACAAAGGTAAATTCTTTCGAAGGCTTTTTAGCCTTAAACAGCTTTGGGTAGGCCTTGTAGTTTGATTGGGCTTCATCGACCATTGCGCGCTTTAGTTCAGCAACTGTCACCGGGTTAGATGAGCTGCTGCAGCATTGGTAAATGTTTGTTTCGCCGGGTGACTTCAGTGCTTTGGTCATGGACAGAATAACGCTATTAGCGACTAAGTCTGCGGGAATAATGTCCATTGCTGCATGCGGGTCAGCAGGGAAGTAAGAGATTTTTCCACGAGCGTAGGCAAATACAATGGCATCGGCAACTTTTATGCCTTCAATCCACCCAGGTACTGGCGCACGAAGTGTACTTTCGATAATTGAAGGTCTAAGTATGACAAGAGAGCTCGTATCTAGTTTCTCTATTAGTAGCTGCTCGCCAAGCCACTTTGTGAAGGTATAAGTGTCATTCCAGCCGTAGCGATGGGCTTGCTCGATCCCCAGGTCAACCAAGGCGTTCTTTTGTTCTTCTTTCGTGCTTGAGGGCAAAAATGCGCGTGCGATTCTGTCTTGTAGTGAATGGATTAAACCTTCGACTAGATAGTGACCTTGTGCATTGCGTGGGACTTTTCGTTTATATGGCCCTGTTGTCTCTTCGTAAATCTCACCTTTGTTTAAGCCATGAACATAGCATGTCGAAACCTGTACAACGGGTGTTACTTCTCCACGCTGCGATAATTCGATAATATTCTTTAAGCTTAAGGTGTTGATTGCTAGAGCCTTGTCTAGCGGTTCTCTAAAGTCGACACTCGCAGCAGAGTTTACGATGACGTCGATTTTTGAAGCAAGTTCATCAAAACTATCTTCGTCTAAGCCGAATAGCTTATCTGTTAGTTGGCCGCTGACGATGTTAAGTTTTGTCAGACAAAAGTTCTTGAATGCCTGTTCATCTAGGCTCTTTAAGTGTCCAAAGACTGAAGAGCTAAGTACTTCTTGCTCAAGACGTTCCTGAGCTGAATTGTATCGTGCGTTGCCGCGAATGAGTAAATGAATACTGGCAACATCGGGAGTGGATCGAATAATTTTTTCGAGTACAACTTTGCCGAGAAACCCGGTACACCCTGTGATTAAAATATTTTTCCCTTTGAGGGTCTCTTTTACCATTGAAGATTCTTGAGTCATCGCATACCTGCCTAGCACCTGAGTTAATCTGAAAGCCTTATACCCGAGTAAATCACAATATCCCGTATGGGGCTTGTTGTGCCGCAAGATACGGCAAACTATAAACATTTTTGGTGCGTAACTTCACAGTACGAGATGTTCATCACATTAATTTTTAGTAGTAGAGTATATGCACTAATTTTTAGTTTTTGGCTCGTTGTTATTGCTGGAGGCTCGGGTTATTTGAATTGTGATCGAATCCTTTGGTTAATTACTGTACAATCTCGCTCCCTTTGACTACTGCGTCTAATATTCAGTAGTTCCCTTTGCGCCAGGAGTTATCATGAGTTTCAAGCAAGACCTTCAAGCACTACAAAATACCTTAGACAAAAAACGGAATACCTTAGTGGCTGCAGAGAAGCGTTTTAATCAGGTATTGGTCGGGCAAACAAAGCGTGATATCGAGTCTATCAATAAACAGATTTCTGCTTTAAAGCAGGCTAAAGCTTCAGATGTAAGTAGTAAATGCGCTCAACTTAAGGCAATGAAGTTTCATCGAGCGCTTCTCAAAGAAGAGCAGGCAGACATGGGTAAACTCAAGAAGTCTGTGAAAGGGCTTGTAGTCGTGCATCCATTGACGGTGCTCGGTCGAGAGATGGGCGTGAGTGAAGTAACCGGGTATGCTAGAAAAGCGTTCTGATTATCAAGGTCTTAAGAGTCGTTATTTCCCGAGTGCCATCTCAGCGATGAACCAGGAGTGTGCTGCTAGAACAACCAGAAGCATAATGGCAGTAAGATCGCGGTAAAAATGCCATTGACGATCATTGCAAGAATCGAATATGCGCCGCACTTGGAACTAATTTCAAAAGCTTTAACCGTGCCAATGGCATGTGCGCTGAGCCCTAGGGCAAGGCCTTTTTCCTCGTCATTTGTAATATTAAAGCGTTTGAACACAAGCGGTGCAATGACTGCACCAAAAACGCCGGTAATCATTACAAAGCCAGCTGCTAAAGATGCGACCGCGCCAGTTTCTTCTGAAACCAGCACAGCAACCGCTGTGGTGACCGACTTGGTGAGCATGGCAAG
The DNA here is from genome assembly GCF_001635235.1 of Oleiphilus sp. HI0117. NCBI lineage: Bacteria > Pseudomonadati > Pseudomonadota > Gammaproteobacteria > Oceanospirillales > Oleiphilaceae > Oleiphilus > Oleiphilus sp. HI0117. Next base: position 4,941 of record NZ_LWGA01000750.1, read on the forward strand.
AATTGACTCGTCACTTGCTTTGAACAAAAGTAAAACGCCTACCGCAAGCAATACCGTCAAAAAACCTCCCAAGCATATTAGGGCGATGAGAGTCTTTATTTTTGAACGCATATGGCGGCCTTCATAAAATAAGGGGATGGCTAAAGCAACAATTGAGGGCGCCAGGAACCAATGAATTATTTGTACTGATTCGAAGTAATCTTGATACGAAATATTCAGTGTTAAGAGCAGCGCGATCATGGTCCCTGAACCGAGGAGTACAGGTTGCAATAAAGGGTGAAGGCCTGACTTAAGGTAAATTCTTCTGACTGCCCAGTAAACGGCTGCTGTTGTTAATATCATAGACAGGTCAAAGAAGTAGGGGAGCTTAAATTCAGACATTAGTTCCACCGCTAAGACTCCTCAAGTTCTTGGCTTTTTTCTAGCTTTTCGATCAGCCAAGGCGTGGTCACTAGGGTAAAGATAACGCTGCTGGAAATTGCTATCAGAATCGCTAGCCATTCTTTTTTTATCAGGTGCCAGTGATCCATAATGCCAATACACGAAGGCATGATTAGCAAAGGAATCAGAATAGTCAGTACTTGGCTGGAGCAGTCTAAAGAGGCCCCTGTTTTGCCCCGTAATACACATATACCGGTCAATAACAGCAGGCCTAGAATCGCACCAGGTACCGGAATGTTAAACAGTTCAGTGACTAATGAAGCGAAGATGCTTATCGCACATAAAATTAGCAAACCAAAGATCATTAATATTTCCTGTGAGTTGGGGCGGCTATTTTACACATATTGGGTCATTAAATTTAAGTTTGTGTATCATGCAAAATAACGTTGCTTATAGAGATAGATATGAAACTCTTTTATTACTTCACCTTATCAATTCCAAGTTTACCCGACTATAATAGCGCCAAAACAATATTCAGGAGTTAAAACGAATGCCTAAAGCAAGTGAAATTAAGAAGAACGCTGCCGTTGAAATGAATGGTGAAGCTTATATTGTTCGCGATATCGAGCGCTCTGTTCCACAAGGCCGTGCAGGCGGAAGTTTGTATCGTATGCGTATGTACAATGTGGCGACAAACCATAAGATTGATGAAACTTTCAAAGACTCCGATATGCTGTCACTTGCAGATTTGGACCGCCGCCCGGTAACTTTTTCATATGCTGATGGTGATGAATACGTTTTTATGGATAGCGAAGACTACTCTTCATATAGTCTGGATAAAGAAAGCATCGCTGATGAGTTATTGTTTATGGCCGAAGATGCGCAAGGCTTGCTGGTTGTGATGGTAAACGAGGCTCCGGTTGCACTGGAGTTACCTAGTACTGTTGAGCTGGAAATTGTAGAAACTGACCCAGCTTTAAAAGGTGGCTCGGCTACCGCGCGTACCAAACCTGCAATCTTAACGACGGGTTTAACGGTACAAGTGCCAGAGCACATTTCTACTGGTGACCGTATTAAGATCAATGTTGAAGAGCGCAAGTTTACTGGGCGAGCAGAGTCTAAATAATTTTTTCGCGTCGGCGTTTGAGATAAAGCCTTTATGCCGATAGGTGAGGCAGGCAAGTAAAAATGCCTGCCTAAAATATTAAATAATTTGTTGAAAAATAGAAGCTTAGCGTCTTTACTTAATGTAAATATTTACATTGAGGGTGGTC
>NZ_LWGA01000751.1:0-8756 GCF_001635235.1 Oleiphilus sp. HI0117
AACAGGCATATAAATAGCTTTAATCTGACCAGACACCAAATTCAATGTAATACAACTAGGATACACACATGAAAAAAATTACTCTAAGCGCTCTTACTTTAGTATTAGCAGCGCTGAGCTTAAACGTTAGCGCAACGACGATGACTATTGACACTCGTAGTATCACTAATGGTATAGACGACACGGATTTTATTACTTCATGGACTGATCAAACTTCAGCGATTAACTCACTAAATATTTCAGATTTCAGTGGTTTCTTTTCTGGCAACAACACGATCAGCCACTTAAGCATCTCACTAACATCTGCTATAAGCGGCTCGTGGGGAATCGAAGCTGGCTTGGACGCAGGCTACGGCGCAGCTCTATATGTTGATGGTAGCCTAATCGAAAATAGAACTGATGACCTTTGGTGGCAATACAACTGGAACAATTCTGACGTTCTATCTGGCACTGCCGGTATTTCTGCTGGCAGCCACACTATCGACCTATACTGGGCAGAAAACTGCTGCAACGGTTATAGCAGCGGTCGTTTCACAACAGATGGCGGCAGCACATGGCAGTCACTTTCTGTAGCAAATATTGATGCAGCTACTGTATCTGAGCCAGCGACTCTTGCTCTATTTGGTCTTGGTCTATTAGGTTTAGCTGGCGTACGTCGATTTAAATAAGCTTAACCTACTCCATCTCCTGGTGGTAAAGCTTTGGGTATTTTTTATACCCAAAGCTTTTTTAAAACTTAGTAACAAGCCCTCTCGAATATTTCTGCTTCCAAACCTCCTTACAAGCTCCCTTAATTCAGCGCCGTGTATTAGAATCAGTATCATCAATCTATTAGCTACGCTGGCCACACCATGACACGCAATCAGCTTTCGACTAGCGAATCGATCATTGTCGACGCACAAAGTTATTATGAGCAGCTTATCGAAGCAATTGATCTTGCCCAGCAAGAAGTTTTACTTGAGTCATATATCTTCAACAATGATTTTATTGGTCAGGCCATCTCTCAAGCTCTTGAAAACGCTTCTTTAAGAGGAGTGCAAGTCAGGGTTTTGGTTGACGGAGTTGGGGCAGGTAATAATTTTGAGCAGGTTGCCAAACAGCTCATTAATTGCGGCGCTGAAGTAAAAGTATACCGGCCATTACCTTGGCGTTTTGATCTATGGCCTTTATCCCTCTTCCCTGCTGCTGGTATTTTTAAGTTATGGCACTTGCTGAGCTATATTAATAATCGTGACCACCGCAAGCTTGTACTCATTGATGATAAGCTGGTTTTTCTTGGCAGTTTCAACATTACAAAAGCGCATTTACCCAAGGCCCTTGGCGGTCAACAATTTAGTGACACAGCAATCAGAATATCTGGACAAGTAACCCAGAGCGTAAGGCTAGCTTTCGACACCTGCTGGTATAAACACTCATGTCGCACCAGCGCTCGGTACTTGCCTGAGAGCCCTTTTCTCTATAACTTCAGCCGCCGCTTAAGACGAAAACAGAGAAAAGACTTATTACAGAGAATTAAAAATGCAAAGCATGCGGTATGGATAGCGAACGCTTATTTTGTACCAGATAGCGAACTGCAAGACGCCCTATGCACAGCAAGTAAAAGCGGGGTTGATGTAAGAATATTACTCCCCGGGCGTTCGGATATATTTTTCATTCCTTGGGCCTCTGCGTTCTTCTATTCAACATTACTTGAAGCTGGCATCCGACTCTACGAATACCAAGCAGGAATCATGCACTCTAAAACCTTGATTATTGATGACTGGGCTTGCATCGGCTCAAGTAACCTCAACACCCGCAGCCTAATGCATGATTTGGAAATCGATTACAGCCTGCAACTTACCGCCAGCCGAGAGCAATTGGCAATTAATTTTCGTGACGACCTGAGCTGCAGCGAAGAACTGAAGAGCGACTCGCTGGACAAAAAGCATTTTATCCAACGGTATTTGGGCGGACTGCTACTAATATTTTTCTCTTACTGGGTGTAAAAACTACCAAGCGATTAGCAAGTCATCCTCTTGTATATTTATTCGCCCTGGGTCCATACTGACACTACCACTAGCAAAACCAGGGTGCACCTGAGAAACGGTGAGTGATGTCTTGACATTCGTTAGTTCAGTACCCGCTAGCATATCTGCGTCGTAATAATTGTAGGTACGATATAAAGAAAACTTATCTCCAGGGCGAACACCGGAGCTTGCACCCGAATTGAAGTGTAATGTTTTACCGTCAACTCTTGATATACGTGCAATAAAGGGCTGACACTCCAATTGCTCTCCTACTAAAGTAGCAACACCATCCACCAGTTGAGCGACTGCTAGACCATATTCGTCACTCCAGAACTCTGCAGTGCCAAAGCCACTCAGATCATCAATATCATCTTCCCACGGCGCAGATACTGCAAAACTTCTTTGCCAGATAATCGCACCACTATAGCCATCATGAACAAATAGCTCCATTGCAAAGCGACGTTTGATATTGGCATTATTGCTCATCCTTTTCAGTTTCGCCCAATATGATGTGGAGAAAGCTTCCGGGTCTTCTAGCGACAGATCTCTCACCACACCTGAGATAACAAATTGAGCTCCAACCTGCTTCGCGTAATCAGCCGCTTTGGTCAGTGTACTCTGCGATGTGAAGTGACTGGGCGCATTGATCACATCCTGATGCAAAGAAAACTCACTCTGCTCGAAAACAACTAACTTATCTTGCAGCTGTAAAGACTGATTAAGTGCACTGGCCAATCCACGCTCAATATTATGAACCCCCCCCAATCTCAGTTGAGCAGGAGACTGAACCGAAAACCCCAGCACCGCGATTTTTTTACGATATTTTTTTGCTTGGGAATCAGGGCAACTGGCAACTTCTTCAACATCAAAGTTCATCACCAGATTCAAGATGCCTTTTTTAACAAATTCATCTTGTAGTACAGATTTACGAATACGCGCTTCACCCGAAACTGAAAAGTAGTCCTTACTTATCTTTCCATTGCTAACACGTTGATCACTCTTTACTCGGGCACCCGCCTGAAGCAGAGCTTGCTTAAGCGCATCCTGTCGAGCACGATCTCTCGCCAGATCATAGCGTTGACCATCAAAATCTGCCTGCCCTGTGACTTGTATCCACTCTGCATTAGCACTTACTGGTGATAGCAAACAAGACATTAGAGCGAGCAAGAAGGAAAAATACTTCATACCAACCTCACTTCAAAAAATATACAGATTGCATTGACTGAGATGCAGCACGCTTAGTGCGGGGCTCACTACTGGAAGCCATCGGCAGTGGCCGGTGGCAATCTATACCGAACTTGATATTGTTCATTTTATTGATACAGTCGTGAAAATCGCCTGGCAGTAATATTTCCAACACAGTCTCAAATCCGCGCCCCTTATTCTCAATAATCGAAACTACCCTTGCACCTCGCACATAAGAATCGACAGCCGCTGCATAGTGATCACTTTTCATCACAAACTCATCAACCTGGGAACCACCACTGATTCCGATACCGTAAAGCCTTTCGGCCAAGGTACGGTAAGCATCAAGCTTTGAGGCCCGTATCGCCATCAAACGCTTCGACTCTGACTCCGAGTCCTCCTTTCTTTCATAAGCGCCATACCCCGTAACACGGACTACAATAGGCTCAATCGGCTCCTTCTCCTCTTTCTTCATCGTACCCACACTATTCTTATCTTTATATTTATGGGCATGAGCCGGAGAAAAGCAGAGCGCAGCGGTTAGTAAACAAAAAATGACTAGATTCTTCAAAGCAAGCATATCAAACTAGGTTCCCAGTAAATGGTGAGCGAAGATCGCATCGAGACACCCCGAACAACAGATACTTAAATGCGTTAATAAGAGCCAAATACCTGAGTTTTTCATAATCACTATGAAAATCCTGTGCCAAGTCATTACTGTAAAATTTGCAGCAATTCAGGAGAGCGCTTGCCGTTTTCATAGCTCTAAGCGGCAAATAAGGTTGTTAGGCGGCAATACAGAGTCATTAAATGACTTCAATACATAAGCACAGTTAAGCCAAAAAAATACCACGAATTTGGACATTATGTTACAAAGCGTGACGTGCCCGTCGTTGTCACTTTCGACTTTCCGTTAAAATTGCCTCTACGGATCAAGCTACGTACAGTCACCGTACCGTTAGCCAGCATAAGTTAACTAGTCAGGACCCGCTCAAGGAACAAGGAAATAATGAATTTCAGATTCACCTTCAGCTTATCAAACTTTGCCATTTGCTTAGTTTGTCTCGCTTATAGCTCAACCGCACTAAGTGGCTACAAAGTATTTTTAGACCCTCGTTCAATGGCTATGGGCGGAACCGGTGTTGCTTCAGCTTCAAAGTTTAACGCGTCCGCTCACAACCCTGCTCTGATTGCCTTCAACCGAGGCGATAACCCCGACAAGATCTATCTTGCAATAAATAGTGGCCAGCGACAGCTTTACGGAGAGTCTTTTAACTCTGACGTTCTCGACTATCAAAATTCACCAATAGAACAAGACTTTATCAACGCCGCTAACAGCGGAGATATTAGCGACACCAGAGATACCGCTAAACTTCTAAAAGACTCTCTAAGTGAAAAAAGTTTTAGCTCATATCGCTCTGATGAAATGCATAACTTTAACTTGTTAGTGGATACTGACCCGCTAACTATCAATTTCTACACTCGCCGTGAAATTCGCAAAGTAAGCACCATCCTAAATAAAGATGCAGCAACTATTGATGACATTGTTAGACAAGTAGAAACTACTGGCCTTGCGGAATCCACAGGTATTGAAGACCTATTAAGTTCATCGGTTGAAAGCACTCAATTTGACTATGAAGAAATGGGCGCAACCGTCGCTACAACCAATGTTATTGATTATAACATGCCCATATCGTGGGGTTTTACACCCAAACTGATTCAGTTCAATGCATCTCAAGTTTCAAGGCCGCTAGATGAATACGATGTGAATAACGCTCCGGCTGACAGACCTAGTGATAGCAACCTAGAATGGAACGTAGATATAGGCTTAGCAATCCTGTTTACCGACAACTTTTTACGTGAAGAATTCGGCCTGGATGGTTGGTGGCTAGAAGGCGAGTGGGTATTCGGTATTTCTGGAATGAATATGTTTCCAACCGACATTTCAACATTCTCCCCTCCCGTACCCACTGATGAATTACCTCGAGGCAAGCCTTCAGTTCAAGCACGCTATAAAGTGGGTTTAGCCACTTACCGTGAAGACTATATGATGACGCTTGATATTGATCTAAACGAAGATGAAGTGTTCGCCTTCGAAGGCAATACCCGCTTCATATCTTTTGGTGGTGAGTATTACTGGAGAGATGACTTCCACTTACGTGCAGGTGCGCGCTTCAATATTGCTGAAACAGAAGAGGCCTCAAAAGAAGATCACACCTTAACAGCTGGTTTTTTATACCAGCCACGCCACTTCAATATTGAGGCTGCATTTATGCTGAGTGAAGTAGAAGCTGGCGGTTCGATAGGATTTGGTTTAGCATTCTAGCTCTTTCTCTCCCGTGGGCTTGAATGTGATGAAAACCTACCTTGTGGGTGGTGCTGTACGTGACTCTTTGCTCGAAATTAACAGCAAGGATAAAGACTGGGTCGTAGTAGGTAGCAACCCAGACGAGATGCTTAAACAAGGCTTTACCCAGGTCGGCCAAGACTTCCCTGTATTTCTCCACCCCAAAACTAGAGAAGAGTACGCTCTTGCGCGGACAGAGCGTAAAAACGGTCAGGGCTACCAAGGCTTCAGCTTTGACACGTCAAAATCAATCACTTTAGAACAAGACCTTATCAGAAGAGACCTAAGCATTAATGCGATGGCAATGAGCGCAGACGGTGAGCTGATTGATCCGTATGGCGGTCAAGACGATCTGAAGAACAGACTACTCAGGCACGTCTCGCCATCCTTCACAGAAGACCCACTAAGAATTCTACGCGTGGCTCGTTTCGCTGCTCGCTTTTATCACCTCGGCTTTAAAATAGCTGACGAAACACTCGATTTCATGAGCAAAATGGTTCTGAAAGGTGAGGCAAATCATTTAGTCCCTGAGCGTATCTGGCAAGAAACTGAACGAGCACTAAGTGAAAAGTCCCCTTGGATTTATTTTGAAGTACTTAGAAAAGTTGGCTGCCTGAAAGTCGTATTCCCGGAAATCGATGCGCTATTTGGCATTCCTCAGCCAGAAAAGTACCACCCAGAAATCGACTGTGGCATCCACGCTCTCATGTCCTTGGAGCAAGCTAGTCAACTAAGCCAATCAAAACAAGTTCGCTTTGCTGCTCTTACACACGACTTGGGAAAAGCTTGTACCGCCCCTGAAAAATGGCCAAGCCATCATGGCCATGAGCGCCTAGGTTTAGAGCCGATAAAGAAGCTCTGTGAACGAAATCGAGTACCGAATGAATACCGAGACCTGGCATGTTTATGCAGTGAATATCACACGCACATCCATAAAGCTTTTGAGTTAAGAAGCGAAACCATTCTGAAAGTTTTAAAGCAGTGCGACGCCTTTAGACGCCCTGAGCGCTTTGCAGAAATATTACTGTGCAGCAAGGCAGACTCACGAGGTAGGACCGGGTTTGAAAAGGCGCAATACCAACAAGCAGATCTTTTTAGCCGGATATTACACACTCTCAGCTTAATCACCACAAAAGAAATCGTTGCCGAGGGCTACAAAGGGAAAGAAATTGGCGAGCAGCTAGACCGTTTACGAAAAGAAAAAATAAAGCAGATAAAAAGCACTTATGAAGGAGAAAACTCGCCCACTAGCTGAGCATTTTTAAATCCGCACTGACGCCAAGCCTCATAACTTATGATTGCCACTGCATTGGACAAGTTTAGGCTTCTGCTATCGACCATCATTGGAATGCGGATTCTGTGTTCTGACTGAATACTCGCTAAAACTGAATCGGGCAGCCCTGCCGTTTCAGAACCAAACAATAATACGTCACCTTCCTGGTAAGTGAGCTGATCATGAGGCCCACTCCCCTTAGTTGTACATGCAATAATTCGCCGCCCTTCAACAGCCTCAAGAAAAGAAGCATAGTCCTTATGGCGCGTTACGTTTGCCATATCTCGATAGTCCAGACCCGCACGTCGAAGTTTCTTTTCTTCTAGATCAAACCCCAATGGCTCGATTAAATGAAGATAACAACCGTTGTTCGCAACCAGACGAATTATATTACCTGTATTGGGGGCGATCTGAGGTTCATAGAGTGCGATATGGAACATATATTTAATATCAACCAAATAGGGAAAATAGAAATAACAAAAAAATGCGCTCAAACAAAAAAGCAGTGCGACATAGCACTGCTTTCTTCTTTCATAACAAGAGGCTTAGTGAGTAGACTCACTACCCGCTTTTTTCTCAGCCGCTTCTTGCGCTTCTTTTTGCTTCTTCATTACAGCTTGAGCAAAGATAGCATCGAAGTTAACCGGTGCAACCATCATTGCCGGGAAGCTACCTTTAACGACAACTGTGTCAATAGTTTCACGCATGTAAGGGAATAGAAGATTTGGGCAAAACGCATTTAGCGCTTGTGCCAATTGAATACCTTCTAGACCTTCAAGCTTAAAGATGCCCGCTTGCTGAACTTCAACAATGTAAGCCGTCATACCTTCGACTGAAACGGTAAAAGTAGCTGAAACAACTACTTCATAGTGATCTTCACCTAAACCAGCATTTTTAGTATTGAGATCCATTTTCACTTCTGGCTTCCATTGTTTCTGGAAAACCATGGGTGAGTTCGGTGACTCAAAGGAAATATCTTTTACATAGATGCGCTGTAGGGCAAAGTTGACTTGTGGCTGCTGTTCCTCTTGAGCGCCAACTTCAGGCGTTTCATTCTCTGACATGATGGATCCTAATTCTTGATAATTTGATAACAGCTCGTAAAACTTAAGCTGACGAGCCAAAAGTTAAATACTAGGCGGTGCTAGTTAAAAATGCGAGCCTATCAAGCTCTTTTTTTAGTTTTTGCGATAGGAATAACCTTATAAGCTATAAGGTCTCCAATAAAGCGTCTAGCTCACCCTTTGCCTCTAAAGCAAATAAGTCGTCACAGCCACCTACGTGAGTTGTTCCAATCCAGATTTGTGGCACTGTATGCTGGCCAGATTCTTTCATCATCTTTTGCCTGATAGATGGATCTGCATCCACTAGAATTTCATCAAAGTTTACTTTCTTTTTTTGAAGAAGCGCTTTAGCACGAAAGCAAAACGGGCAGAATTTTGAAGAATACATTACGACCATTTTATTGACTCTTAGCTATTGTGTTTATTTACGAACCAGAGGCATATTGCTATTTTTCCACTCAGCAATACCACCACTCATACGGCAGACATTCTCAAAACCTTCTGCCTGCAAAGTCTTACCCGCCATTCCAGAGTGCTGACCCATTTTATCTACCAGGATAATTTGCTTATCCTTATATTTTTCCAGCTCAGTCGATCGCTCTTTCAAGTTTGCAAAAGGAATATGCAAGGCACCTGTAATTTTACCTTCAGAGAAGTCTTTCTTGTCACGTAAGTCAACGATCACAGCCTGATCTTTATTTAGTAAAAGCGTCGCCTCTTGAGGACTAACGGCTCTTCCAGAACGCGATCTCTCGGTAAACCATAGTGCAGCCAACAACGCGACAAACAAACCTGAAAGCTCAATATGATTACCAATAAATTCAAATAAACGATCCATTACTCAGTCCACAACAGTAAAACCGGCTAAATTGCCAGATAAA
>NZ_LWGA01000752.1:0-6626 GCF_001635235.1 Oleiphilus sp. HI0117
TTTTGATAAATTGAGGCCAAGGACTTTTCGAGACGCTCTTTGTTCTCGTGCATAAATTTCAGCACATCTCCTTGCGCAATTTTATCTTTTTCTTGCTGCCACCATTGTATTAGAGCGTGTACACGCTTTTGCTTTCGATTATTCGAATCAAGCGGATCATCCTGTAGATCTTTATCAGGCTGGCTCATAAATTCTTCTCTTACTCTAATAACTAACCAAGGAAACGCTTAGAGTAACAATATTAATCTGTGCTAGCCACTTACCGAAGCTAGTTCAACGCGCAGCTTATTGCCAAGCATAGTAATAGAGGTATACTCTCACCCTTTCAAAATTGAACATATATAAACCTCTGGGTACCTATATGCCACAAGCGCAAACAGTTGATACGCTAATCCATGCTCGTTATATCATCCCTGTTCGACCACGAAACACCTGTTATGAGCATTACAGCCTTGCCATTAGAGATGACGAAATCGTAGACATACTTGCAAGCGCTAAAGCCCAAACCAAATATCAAGCTAAAAACACATATGAACTGAACGAGCACGCCATAATGCCCGGGCTCGTTAACGCTCACGGCCATAGTGCAATGACGCTGTTTCGTGGTCTCGCTGACGACCTGCCGCTTATGGAATGGCTCAACGACCATATTTGGCCTGCCGAGGGAAAATGGGTATCTGAGGCTTTTGTCCGTGACGGAACCGAACTGGCGATAGCAGAAATGCTGAGAGGCGGAACCACCTGCTTTAGCGACATGTACTTCTTCCCTAACATATCCGCCCAAGTCGCCGAGCAGTACGGCATACGCGCCCATCTATGCTGCCCAATATTAGATTTCCCTACCGTTTGGGGCAGCGGACCTGAAGAATATATCGAAAAAGCCTTAAGCCTTGCCATAGATTACGCTGACAGTGATCTCGTCGAGATCGGCTTCGGACCTCACGCACCCTATACCGTTTCAGACTCGCCTTTGGAAAACATCAGAGATCTGGCAATTGAGCATGATATACCAGTTCAAATCCATCTTCATGAAACAGCATTTGAAGTAGAGGAAGCTGTAAAGCAAAACAATAAGCGCCCCATACAAAGGCTCGTCGACTTAGGGTTAATTTCAGATAAGTTCGCCCTGCAATGCGTACACATGACAGAACTAAACGAACAAGATATTGAATCCTTAGCCAGCAACAAAGTACATGTAATACACTGCCCCGAATCGAACCTTAAACTTGCAAGCGGCTTTTGCCCTAGCGCCCAGCTAATATCAGAAAGCGTTAATGTTGCCCTGGGTACCGATGGTGCGGCCAGTAACAATGACCTCGATATGTTTGGCGAAATGCGTACCGCCGCCCTGCTTGCAAAGGCAGTCGCAAAAGACGCAAGCGCGATCGATGCAGCCAGTGCAATCGAGATGGCAACCATCAATGGCGCTGCAGCCTTAGGCATCGAAGAAATTACTGGTTCACTAGAGATAGGCAAAGCAGCAGATTTGATTGCCATCAAAATGGATGCATTAAATAGCCAACCGAGCTTTGATCCAATCTCAGATATTGTATACTCAGTCGCGTCCAACCAAGTAAGCCATAACTGGGTAAACGGAAAACTCCTTCTTGAAGAAGGCGAACTAAAATATATGGACACGCAGGAAATTATTGTTAAAGCCAAGAGCTGGGCAGCTAAAATTCGCTCGTCGACAGAAAGCTGACAATAAACGCCTTCTAGAAATATTTATAACACACGAATAGAGAAACATGAGCCAAACAGCCGCAAAAAACGTCGATCCAAATGAAATCGCTAAATTCGAAGCACTGGCTAGTCGCTGGTGGGACAAATCAAGCGAGTTTAAGCCGCTTCACGACATCAACCCGCTTCGTCTTAACTATATTGATGAACGCGCTCACCTTCCCGGCAAAAAAGTTGTAGACGTCGGCTGTGGCGGTGGGATCCTCTCTGAAGGGCTATGTCAGCGCGGTGCCTACGTAACGGGTATTGATATGGGTGAAGCCCCACTTTCTGTAGCAAGGCTACACGGTCTTGAATCAGGTGTTGAAGTTGACTATCGACAAATCACCGTAGAGTCCCTTGCTGACGAAGAAGCAGGCACCTATGACGTCGTCACCTGCCTGGAAATGCTTGAACACGTACCAGACCCTTCTTCAGTTATAGCGGCTTGTGCAAAGCTTCTGAAACCTGGCGGCGACCTATTCTTATCAACAATCAATCGTAACCCTAAAGCTTTTATGTTTGCCATTGTTGGCGCCGAACACCTACTAAAGATGCTACCGAAAGGCACGCACGAGTATAAGAAATTTATCAAGCCATCTGAGCTAACAAGTTACATCCGCAAGGCAAAACTGGACTTTCAAGATATTACCGGCATGGTCTACAACCCATTAATAAAAGAATACAAATTAGCGCGAGACGTCGATGTCAATTACCTGGTACATGCCACCAAGCCAATCGATTAGCTTATACCCCCTCATAAACGACATTCATAATGACAATTAGCGCTCTACTATTTGACCTGGACGGAACACTCGTTGATACAGCCAATGATTTTGTTCAGGTTCTCAATGAACAACTGATAAGTCACGGACGAAACCAGCTTCCAGCCGACACGATTCGTAATACTGTGTCCGATGGCGCAAGGGCTTTGGTAAAAATCGGCTTTGGCGGCGAACCCGGCACCGAGCCCTTTGAATCACTTAGACAAGAGTTATTGGAACGCTATGAATCGCTAGTAGGAAAGCATGCCAAGCTCTTTGACGGCATGGAAGAGGTTCTCACTCTTTGTGAAGACAAAGACATTCCCTGGGGAATTATCACCAACAAACCTCGCCTCTACACCGATCTATTATTACAGCGTATGGACCTAGACAAACGAAGCCGTGTGACACTCTGCCCCGATGATGTCCGCAAATCCAAGCCTGACCCAGAATCCCTTCTTTTAGCAGCAAAGCAACTTGGCCTTGCGCCCGGTAATATCGTCTACGCTGGCGATCACGAAAGAGACATTCAAGCAGGTCAAGCTGCTGAAATGATTACAGTAAGTGCGCTATACGGCTATATTAAGTGTCACAAATCGGCCAAAAAATGGCCAGCCGATTACCAAATTCAACACCCATCTGAACTAATTTCACTTTTTCTTACATAAGCCACACAAAAACTGCAGTACTTTTCCTGAAATCATCTATGCTTAAAGCATATATCGCATTGTTTTTAGGAGAAAGCATGGCTGTCAACACAGCGCTGGTCGTCGATGATTCAAAATCCGCACGGATAATGCTCAGTCGACTTGTTCAAAAGAACGGCCTCGAAGTTAATATGGTGGAATCAGGCGAAGAAGCTTTAAGCTATTTAGAAAGCTCACCATTGCCCGATCTTATATTCATGGATCATATGATGCCCGGAATGGACGGCTTGGCTACCACTCGAGAGATCAGTCAAAACCCCAAAACAGCGCATATCCCTATCCTTATGTACACCTCTAAGGAAGGGCCAGAGTATGAAGCAGAAATGCTATCTTCCGGTGCCTACGCCATGCTAGGCAAGCCCGCAAAGCCAGATAGATTAGCTGAACTTATCGAAGAACTTAACAGTCGCCCTGCTCCTGATATTGCGGCCGATTCAGCCGAGCCAGAAGAACTCAGCGCAGTCACTCTCGATACAGGTGATCTACCTGAATTAAGTAGTACTGAAAGCGAACCATTAGAACAAGAACCTATTGCGACCAGCTCCCCAGAGGAAGAGGAAGAAGAAATGAGCCAGGAACTAATCGAAAAAGTATCATCCAAACTAATCGCCAGAGCGATCGAAGATGCGCTACAACCAATCAGCGGCTCGCTGCATCGTCTTGAAACAAATATTCACGAGAATCAGAGTGAAATACGTAAACTTAGCGCAAGGCAAGATCAGAACGTCAACCATGTTTCACAGTCAGTACTCGACGCCAGCCTTAAGCAAACCGGTGTTCAGTTCCAAAACCAGATCACTGCAGAGATCAAAGCAGTTAGAGACCTGATTGAAAGTCGTGCCGATCTTTCCCCTGCTGCACTACAGCAAATAAAAGATATAGCAACCCAGACTGGCGCCGAAGCAGGAACCGCTATGGGTGAAAAAGCCGCGAGCAGTGCTGCCGAGGCCGTCGCAGCGAAAGTAAGTGCCGCACAGGCACAAATCCAAGTTCAGCAAGATATGCAGCCTTATGTTCAGCAAGCCAAGAAGGCGAATATGATTGCAGTGGTATCACTTGTCGTTGCCATTGGAGCCATCGCAAGCAACTTCCTACAGTTCTAGAAGACTAAAAGCACTTATCGAATCCCTCTTAATGCGCGCCAGCTCTTTAAAAGGGATTTTTTATTTGCGCAAACGCTAAGCCCCCGCTCGAATCAAGCCCCCCAAACCAGCACTCTCGAGCTCATCCTCAAGCATCTCACGTATACAGCTTTCATTTTCGAGATTCAGCGCTTTTGTTAGAAGCTGCCTGGCTTTCTTATGCGAAAACGAACGAATTACCCACTTAACCTTGGGAATATTAAAGGCACTCATACTTAGTGTATTGATCCCCATTCCAAGTAGTAAAATAACCGCTACAGGGTCAGAGGCCATTTCACCACACAAAGACACCTTAAGTCGACGGGATTGAGCAGTACATACAATATGATTAATACTTGCCAATACCGCCGGGTTTAGAAAGTTATATAAGTCAGAGACCTTCGGATTATTCCTATCCACTGCAAGTAGGTACTGCGTTAGATCATTAGAACCAATAGATATAAAGTCAATTCGCTTTGATAGGTGTGGCAGGGCCATCATTGCTGCTGGCACCTCTACCATTATACCCACGCTTGGCTTTGCAACTTTAAGCCCCATTGCAAGTAGCTGAGCCACTGCTTGGTCAAGCAACTCTCTGAACGCATCCACTTCTTCTACACGGCTAACCATCGGCAACATAATTTTCATATTGCCAATCCCAAGGTTTGCACGAAGTAACGCTCGAATCTGAGCCAGAAAAATACTACTATTATCAAGTGTAAAACGTATACCACGCCAACCCAGATAAGGGTTATCTTCCTCAAAGCTGAAGTACGGCAAAGCTTTATCACCACCTATATCAAGGGTGCGCATGTAAACAGAGCGCGGCGCATAAGCCTCTAAAATTTTCCGATAAACAGCAGTTTGCTCATCTTCGGTTGGAAATGTTTCATGCAGCATAAAAGGAATTTCAGAACGGTATAAGCCTACTCCTTCTGCGCCTCTCTCTAGCCCTGGAGATAAATCGGCAAGCAAACCTGTATTCGCATAAAGATTGATACGATAACCATCACTGGTCTCGGCGGGCTTATCCTTAAGCTTATCAAGCCCTGACATCAATCGGTTTTCTTGTGCTGCCAGCCTTTGATATTCCCGCTGCATTTGAGGCGAGGCATTAAAAATGACCTGCGCTCTATAACCATCCATGACAGCAACACTACCCTCAACCTTTGACCAATTAAGATCACCGACACCCATGATTGCGGTAATGCCGAGAGCACTGGCCAGAACGGCCGCATGAGATAAAACCGAGCCATCCACGCATACCAAGCCAACCAAATTTTGATTCGCATATTCAGCAATATCGGCGATGCTTAAATTCTTTGAAAGCAGAATAAAGGGTTCATTTGGCAGCTGGACATTAAAGTCATGCGCATTAATGCTGGCATAGATACGCAAACCCAAATGACGGATATCTTCTGATCGAGCACGTAAGTATGGATCATCCATCGACTCAAACTGCTTGGCATGGCGGTCAATAACGAGCTTCAAAGCGTAAGAAGCACAATAGCCCTCTTGGATTAGCGTCTCTGTATCGACAACGATGGCATCATTCTCAAGCAACATCAGGTATACACCAAACAAAGCCTGAACCTCTTGAGTTAAAGATGAAGCCAGCTTGTCTTCACCTGCTTCGATCTCGAGCTTGACAGATGCAATCGCGTCACGAAAAGACCTGATCTCTGAGTCAATATCAGTCACGCTCTCTTCTTCAACGCAAGCTAAATCTTTAAAGGGTGCAATAACCTTAACGAGCCCAATCGAAATGCCAGGTGCCCCCTTTACCCCGCTGACTTTTATTTGATCACTAACATCCTTGTTAACAATCGCAGCCAAACTCTCCTGCTTAAGTACTGAGGATAAAGGCCCTGCCAGTTGAGCTGCTATCGTAATTAGAAAAGCTTCTTCCTCAGCAGAAAAAAGCCGTTTATCTTTACACTGAATAACCAGTACGCCAATGAGGCGACGAAAACTAATAATTGGCACACCCAAAAAGCCGGAAAAATGCTCTTCTCCCGTTTCCGGAAAGTATCTGTAGTAACGATTCTGAGAACCATCCTCTAGATTTAAAAGCGTCTGGTTCTCACAAATATAGCCAACCAGGCCCTCACCTGTTTTCATACGAACGGAGCCAATCGCGTTATTCGAAAGGCCTTCTGAAGCAACAAGAACCCAATCTTTCTGTATCTCATCTTGAAGGTAGATACTACAAACGTCCGAGCCGGTTACATCTTTGACTCTGGCAACAATCAGGTTCAGCAATTCGTCTGCTGACTCAAGTTCCTCAGCTTCTGTAAAAATTCGTCGAAGAGCTT
>NZ_LWGA01000753.1:0-16479 GCF_001635235.1 Oleiphilus sp. HI0117
AAGAGTCTGAGCTATTTCGAGCTAATATTTCCTCCACGCTGACCCTATATTGTATGAGCTATTGTCACGCGGAGCGCCTGTTGTCACCAAAGCAGGGAGTTGGGCTTGCCAGAAAACTCGGTATGGATCTCGGCCTAAAGCTCGTGCAGCAACAATATTTGAGTACCGGGAAACTAGCCGATTGGCTGCATTCAAGTGATGCGGATGTGAGTTTACCTGAGAGCTATTTTAATATCTCAGTGGATGACTCAAGCGCTGCCGCTGCGATTTACCCCTTCAAACATATTGCTGAGCTCGGGTATGAAACAGCGATGAGCTTGTATGATCACTCCTTGCGTTATTATGTTGATCAACTCCAGCAGGCTGGTTCACCTTATGCCTTCCACACAATCGGGTCATTGATAGCTGTTAGCCCTATCGCTTATGCGCTGGTGAGGGGGTTCCCGAAACGTTCAGCAGGTGAAGACTTCTATTTATTGAATAAGCTCGCGAAAGTTGGGCGTATTCATTCCTTGGAAGCTCCCACGATAGAAATTTCCGGGCGTCCTAGTCACCGTGTTCCCTTTGGCACCGGACCTGCGCTGCTAAAAATTAGCCGCATGGAAAAACCTGACAAGGTTTATACTTTCTATCATCCACAGTGCTTCAAACTGTTAAAAAAACTTCTAAGTATCATTTCAAATTCAGGACAGTCCTTCTCGTCTGCTGAGCTTCTGTTTGAAGCGATTAAAGATACAATGAGTGATGTCGATAGTGCAGCAGTGATTCAAGCGCTCTGTAATTTGAAGATAGAGAAGCAATTTAAACATCTTTCCCAAAAACGTGATTCGATAAGCTTTCAACGCGCTTTTCATATCTGGTTTGATGCTTTCGTCACGCTGCGCTTTATTCACGAAGTGCGTGACAGTCACTACCCGAATGTTAGTTTTAATGAGCTGCCTGAATTATCAAGCGAGATAGACCGGTAAGAGAGTTTTGATGACAGATACCTTAAGCAGAAGTGGAAAGCAGAGTGTGATTTCAGGTTTGATTCCCTGGGAATACCAAACCGGTTCAGGCATGACTTTAAGAGGCCATTACACCGAGCCTAGCGGTAAGCCTATGATCCACTTTATTCATGGTAATGGCTTCTGTGGCCTGACTTTTGAAAATCTTTTATCGCACTTTCAAGCTGATTATGACTTGTTTATCAGTGATGGTCAGGGGCATGGCGACAGTGATGCTGGTGGAAAATACCCAGGTTGGAATCGAAGTGCCAAGTATTTTGCAGAGGTATGGTCGAATTTTGAAGGTATGTGGGGCAAGGTGCCACGCATCGCGATGGGGCATAGCTATGGTGCCATCATGTCGACACTGATTATGTCTAGGCAGCCGAAATTATTCGATATGGGAATCCTAATGGACCCTGTCTATATGCCTCCAGTGATGGCGCGAACCGCGACAAGCCTAAAGACGCTTGGTTTGTCAAAGCGGATGCCCCTCGTTCGACAAGCCAAGGCTCGAACAGAGTCTTGGGAAAACTTCCAGGCCGTTTGGGATTACTTATACCAACGAGGTACTTTTAAGGGCTGGAAAGATGAGTGTCTTAAGTCTTATATTGACCATGCATTGATTGAAAGTGACGATGGCTCAATGCGCTTGAAATGCCCGCCTCGTATTGAAGCATCTATCTTCTCTGCTTATGCTAAGGGACTATGGCCAGCGATTCGCCGCATTGAAGCACCGATGACCATGCTCTATGGTGATCGGACTTACCCCTTTGTGAAACGCTCTAAAGCAAAAGTTCACGAAGCAAATTTGAATTACGATTTTATTGAAATGCCGGGTGGGCACTGTTTTATGCAAGAACAGCCTGAGCGCACGGCGCAAGAGATCAAACAAAAACTACGATTTAGTTTGTAGGTTTATGATGCGTTTAAGAGATCTAAAAGGCTTGGGTCCAAAAAGCGAAGCGGACTTGCTTGCTGTTGGCGTCTGTTCTGTAGAAGAGTTAAATCGGATTGGTCCCATTGAAGCATTTCTCAAGCTTAAAGCCTCGAATGATAAAGTCAGCCTAAATTTTCTGTACGCTTTAGTTGGTGCTGTTAAAGGTGAACATTGGCTAGACGTGGCCCGGCGAGAGAAGTCTTATTTGCTTAGCGAGTTAGATGGTTGCCAAGAGCTGGAGAGGATGTTTTCTCAAGATACTACGACTTAAGCAAGTTAGAGCCTTATGGTTATTCATTAAAAAGCATTTGTTAAAGAAGAAAGAAGTGAACTTCTTGAGCTACGTTAAAGTCTGCATTTAAGACTCTGACAACTCTAATAGGGTGCGCCATGCGCACCTCTGAACTCCGTGGCTCAAACAAACATAAATAGGGGTGGCCAAACCAATTCCCCCAGGCCTGTAGGCAGAGCCTTCCACGGCTCGCATGAGGGCTAGCACGAGGTTGATCAAGCGAGAGGTGGATCCTATGCCTACGGAGGAGACGATCAAACTCCGCTGGTGCGCACGGCGCACTCTATTGATATAGAAACGTCAGCTTTTGGCACTACTTTGTCACACATAACCATCAAAGCAATAAATCGCAGCCAATAAAAAACCCGACTAAAGAGTCGGGTCAAAGAAAATCATGAAATCTGTTTCCGAAACCGTGGGCCTGAATCGCTGTTCCGTACTTCGATGATGTAATCATATGACAGGTGATGCCTTGGGTCTGTAGCAAAAGTTTTGCGATGTGTAACATTTGATTAACAAGATCTTTTTTGAGTTGTGAACTGTTACCTAGCAAATTCTCGGTAATTGGTCAGCGTAACGCCACTCAATCAGGCGTTTACCGCCAAAGTTTGTAGTGAGTTGAATCAGCTCGTTTTCATCTTTGATTAGTTCGCCAATGATTTCAGCATCTCGACCTTTAGGGTGTTGTTTCATCACTTGCAGCAGTTGTTTCGTCTGCTCAGCTGGGCAGATTGCAACAAGTTTACCTTCGTTGGCAATATGCAGTGGATCTAAGCCTAGTAGTTCAGCCGTTGCGGCGACTTCAGGTTTAATAGGAATGTTTGCCTCTTCCAGGCTAATACCTAAAGCTCTGCCTTGGCATAGTTCGTGTAAAACCGCAGCGAGTCCACCTCGGGTTGGGTCGCGCATACAGCGAATAGCGGGGGCAGCTTCCAGCATGCTTTCAACCAGATCATTCAGCGCTTGTGAATCAGACTTTAGAGCGGATGAAAAGTTCATACCTTGCCTTTGAGACATAATGCAGGTGCCGTGATCTCCCAGGGTTCCGCTGATAATGACTTTGTCACCAGCCTTTATATTCACAGGTGATAAGTTGATGTCTTCAGGCAATGCGCCTATTCCTGTGGTGTTGATGTAAACACCGTCACCATGGCCTTGCTCTACCACTTTCGTATCACCGGTAACGATTTTAACCCCAGCCTCTTGGGCTGCCTCAGCCATAGAGTCGACAATGCGTTTTAGTTCAGAAAGCGGGAAGCCTTCTTCTAGAATAAAGCCAACACTTAGGTAGAGGGGCTGGGCACCTGACATGCAGACGTCATTGACTGTGCCGTGCACCGCTAAACTACCGATATTCCCGCCAGGGAAAAATAAAGGGGAGATGACATGGCTGTCGGTGGCCATGGTAATGCGAGACTGTGGTAGTGAAAGTGTTGCTTGATCAGACTTTTCTTGTAGGTAGCTATTATCGAAAGCTGGCAAAAAGAGTTCATCAATTAATGTGGCTGACGCTCGGCCACCACTTCCATGAGCCATCTCGATGAACCCATCCTTGAAATCCAGTGTGCTTGAGGTTTTGTTAGTCATTGGCGGGGCTCTGTCTACTGGGTGTTGGGTTGATAGCGATAGTAAGCTGCGCACGCGCCTTCAGATGATACCATGCATGAGCCAAGCGGGTTTTCAGGGGTGCAGGGCTTGTTAAATAGTTTGCATTCGTAGGGTTTTTTTTGCCCCGTCAAAACGGCAGGGCATTCACAGGCTTTGTTGTCAGATGCGATGTCATTGCCGTTTTTTGCGAACGTATCCTTATAGATATACTCGGCATCAAATTGTTGATATTCCTCTCGCAGCTTTAAAGCGCTGTCAGGCATTTCTCCGAGGCCTCGCCATTCGAAACTCTGTCGAAGGTCTAGGTACTTCTTGGTCAGTGCCTGTGCTTTCTGGTTTCCCTCAAAGCTTACTGCGCGCGTATATTGGTTTTCAACCTGGCAGGTGTTTCGGTTAATTTGGCGAACAAGCATTAAAATAGACTGAAGGATGTCCAAGGGTTCAAAGCCGGAAATGGTAATGGCTGTCTGGTAATGTTTGGCAAGTTCAAGATAAGGGCGTTCACCAGTGATAACGCTTACGTGGCCTGGGCCAATTAAACCATCAAGTACTCTAGTTCCAGCTTGTTTAGCTGGCTCTAGAATACCGGTGATTGCCGGAGGTGTCAGTACGTGGTTGCAGTAGATAAATAGGTTTTTAATATTGGCTTTGACAGCGGCGTCGAGCATAGCAACTGTAGGAGGCGTTGTCGTTTCGAAGCCAACAGCAAAGAATACGATATCCTTGCCAGGGTTATCTTGAGCCAGTGTTAGTGCTTCGAGCGGCGAGTAGAGCATGCGCACATCAGCTCCTTGGGCGCGTGCTTTTAACAAGCTCATTGTTTTGCTGCCGGGTACGCGCAACATATCACCATAAGAGCAGAGAATCGTATTTGGCTGCAGTGCGAGCGAGATAGCATTATCGATCGCGCTAATGGGCAGGACACAAACAGGGCAGCCGGGCCCATGGAGCAAGTCGATATTTTCAGGAAGTAAGTCAGGGATACCATAGCGAAAAATGGTATGCGTGTGACCACCACAAAATTCCATCAAGCGATAGCGTTTATCACTCTGTACTTCATTGGCAATGTTTTGGCAGAGCTTCTTGGCGAGTGAGCCTTGTCGAAACTCGCTGATATACTTTAGCTCTGGTGAGGCTTTTGTTTTAGCGCTCATCAGCCTCTCCTTGTGCAAAGAGCGCTAGTGTTCGTTTGGCCTCTTCTTCATCCAGCTTATTGAGAGCATAACCAACATGTAAAATAACATAATCGCCGACATGGACATCTTCGACTAGTGCCGTCGAAATCTTGGTCTTCACACCGCTTAGCTCAACGATCGCTTGTTCATCATCGAGAAGTGTTTCAATTTTTACCGGAAGTGCAAGGCACATGGTGCTGAGAGTCCTTAGTTATTTTACCAATGGCTCAAGTAAGCTTGACCCAGAGCGATGCCACCGTCGTTGGCGGGCAGCTTGATAGGGAAATATACCTTAAATCCCTGTGAAGTTAAGTGTTCGTTAAGCGATTCTCTGAGAAGCCGATTTTGGAAGCAACCTCCTGAGCAATAGACCGCTTTAGTCTGGCGCTGTTTGCTTGATTTCTCTAACCAACGAACGAGACCATCGACTAACTCGCGATGGAACAAGTATGCAGCCTGAGGTTTATTCTCCATAGCGCTTAAATAAGGAAGAAGCGGGCTAAGTAAGAGTTGGTTTTTCTCATCGATTTTGACAAGAGATTGAACGTGGTCCCTGGAGGCTGATCGAGCCAAAGACTCCAACTCTGCAGCGGCTTGCCCTTCATAAGTACACTCTTGGCGAACGCCGATTATTGAGGCGGCTGCATCGAACCACCTGCCTGCACTGCTCGTAAAATGGTGCGTTCCATTCAGAATGAAATGACTAGTGAGCTCATTCTTGAGGCTATCTGCGTAAGCTTCGAATGCCTGTTCCCTACTTGTTTTTGCCAATAGATTTGCACCAGTTCGCCAGATTTCCCGTGTGGCGATATCGCCACCAGGAATCGCTATTTTCTCAAGGTGTCCGATACGTTCTATCTGCTTCGAGTCTACATAGAATAGCTCACCACCCCAGGCTTGATTATCGTCTCCCAGGCCATTTCCATCGAGTATTAAAGCAAGCGCGGGTAGTTTTGCTTGGCCTGTTTGTTCTGCGAGTAAGGATGTCAGGTGAGCGTGATGGTGTTGAACTTTTATTAGGGGCGAGTTGCTTTTCTGCGAGTTCTTTTCAGCGAAGTGAGTACTTACATAATCTGGGTGAAGGTCTGCGCAGTATTGATCAATCCTATTGCCAAAAAGGTGTTGATAATGCGCGATGTTAGTCTGGAAACGCAGGTAGTTTTCTGGCTTGTCTAACTCGCCATGATAGGGCGATATATAGGCTTTATAGCCTTGAGTTAAGCAAAAGGTATTCTTTAAATGGGCCCCGCACGCAAGAGTGTGTGCTTGCCGATCTGCCAAAGCTATCGAGGCGGGAACTAGCCCACGAGAGCGTCTGATTAGTGCTTTGGGCTCACCTGCTTGGATTACTGAATCATCTGAAGGCGCGACAATATCCCGGTTGTTTAGCAAAGCGTAGTCAGCTAAGGAGGCAAGTCGCTCGATACACTTGTCGTTGTCATAAACTATGGGTTCATCAGGAAGGTTGGCGCTGGTCACGAGTAGTTGATAGTTTTGTGCTTCTTCAAGCCAATTTATTCCTTTTGGCCTGCCAAGCAGGGCATGAAAAATTAGATAATGAAGCGGGGTATAAGGCAACATGCAGCCCAAGTCACTTAGGTTCGGTGCGAGCCAATCTTCCTCTTCTTGCTTAGAGTCAGGCTTTAAACTTCTTTTCTTAGGCAGAAGTACAATCGGTGCGTGAGAAGAATTCAGCTCGTGAAGGCTTGCTCTGTCTAGCTCGACTATGGGCTCAAGTGAAGGCGTATTCAAGGCCATGAGGGCAAAGGGTTTATCAGGGCGTTGCTTAACTTTTCTTAGCCGCTTAATACTCTCAGAATTTTTGGCATCGCAAATTAAGTGGAAACCACCGATGCTTTTTATAGCAATAATAGCGCCTTGCTTTAATTGTTCGGCGCAAAAATCGATTAGTGCCTGATTCTGTTCTAGAGGCAAACGAATACCTTTCTTATCGACTAGCGCTAATTGTGGTCCACAGTCATTGCAGGCATTGGTTTGCGAGTGGAAGCGTTTGGCATTTGAGGGAGTGGAATATTCGTGCTGACAGGTACTACACATGTCGAACTTTGCCATACTGGTGTTGTCTCGGTCGTAGGGCAGATCGGCAATAATGCTGTAGCGTGGTCCACATTGAGTGCAGCTTATAAAAGGGTGAAGGTAACGACGGTTATTTGTGTCAAATAGTTCATCTAGACAAGAGGAACACAGTGCCAGGTCAGGGGATACTTCTGGTGCATTTGTCGATAATGATAGGCTATTGGAATCAGTTTCTGACTCTATGATTGAAAAGCTAGTGGCTGAGATTTGAGGGCTAATACGCTCAAGCTCAATACTCTCCACCTGAGCCGCAGAGGGCTTTGTTGCTAGAAGCTGATTACGGAATTCATCAAGGTGGGCTTGTTCCCCGGTTAATACAATTTCAAGGCCCGAGGAGGAATTTCGGACTGAGCCCGTCAGTGAAAGCGAGTGAGCGAGCCGATAAACAAAAGGCCGAAAGCCAAGGCCTTGTACTCGCCCGCTTACTTTCAGGCGAATACTTGCCGAGTCACTATCTTGTTGGTGCATGTTGATTGAGCCAGCTTAACCACTCTTCCATCCCGTCGCCTGTTTTGGCGGATAGAACGATAAACTTAATATCCGGGTTGATACGACGCGCATATTCGATGCTTTTATCGACATCAAAATCGACATAAGGAAGGAGGTCAGACTTATTGATTAGCATAAGTGAAGAAGCTTTAAACATGTCAGGGTATTTAAGCGGTTTATCTTCGCCTTCCGTGACCGATAAGACCACGACCTTGCTATGTTCTCCTAAGTCGAAAGCAGCGGGGCAAACGAGGTTGCCGACGTTTTCGATAAAAAGAATATCGTGCTCTGCCAGCTCAAGCTTTTTCATGGCATGTCCAACCGCATGAGCATCGAGGTGGCAGCCTTTTCCAGTATTGATTTGAATTGCCTTGGCACCGCTGTCGATGATTCTCTGCGCGTCATTATCTGTTTGCTGGTCGCCTTCAATAACACAGACTCTTTTGTTTCCCTTAAGGGGCTCGATCGTAGCGGTGAGTAGGGATGTTTTCCCGGAGCCTGGACTTGAAACCAAGTTTAAAGCGAGCACTTTATTTGAGGCAAGCAGGGCTCTATTCTTTTCCGCATAGCTATCATTCTTGGCAAGCAGGTCTTGTTCGACCTCAATCAGCCTAGAGTCAGTGTCGTGCTCATGCTCATGTTGATGAGAGTGAGAGGGAGTAGAGCAGCCGCAGGTTGTGCACATGGATATCGATTCTTGTTAGTAAGCTGATAAACATCATAGTAAATGAAACTCGCTCTGGTTAGAATTGCCTCAGGTCAAATATAAGAAACTTAATTTATGAAATGGAACCCTTTTAATCAGAGTATCGGGCTTGCGTTGGGCGGCGGCGCAGCAAAGGGTATTGCTCACATTGGCGTGCTGCAGGTACTGGAAGAGCGAAATGTAGAGATCGATTATATTTCCGGCACCAGTATTGGGGCTTTAGTCGCGAGCTACTATGCCTTCGGTAAGTCGATAGACGAGATCAAGAAAGTGGGCGAGGATATGAGTTTCAGCTCGATGGTCGGTTTGTCGATTCAACGCAAAGGTATCTTCACCACCAAAACCATTCACGAGATGATTTTGCAAGATATCGGTAATGTGGATATACAGGATGCTCGTATTCCTTTGGCGATTTGTACTACCGATATTCATACCGGTGAGAAGGTCATATTAAGATCAGGGAACTTGGCCGATGCGGTGTGTGCGTCAGCGGCAGTGCCAGGGATTTTTGTGCCGGTAGAAATTGAAGGTAGGTCGTTGGTTGATGGGGGTATCACTGAAAACGTACCCGTTTCAGCACTTGAACAGATGGGTGCGGGTATTACTATCGCTGTTGATTTGAATGGCGTGAGTCGCTATCAAGAACCTAAAGATATGGTCGCTATAATGGGGAATGCTATCGATATCGCAATTGATCAGCGTACCAAGGAGCAGTTGAAGAGGGCTGATTTGGTCTTGTCATTTGACTTGGCTAAATATAGTCGGTTTGGTAACCACGAACAGTTTGCGCCGGTATTCCAATATGGATACGACTTCACCGTAAAGAAGATATCACGCTTGTTCTGGTATCGGAAAATACGGCTTTTATATTTTCTTAGCGAGGTCCTGAAAGTGATTATTCCTCTCAAGGTGCCTATCATTCTGAACTTCAAAAGCTATTTGACCAGGCGGAGAAAGAAGATTCTTTCTAAAGTAGACTAATGCTTATATGAGAGCGAAAATACCGTGGAATTGAGAGCTGTGGTATGAGTTTATTGCGAGTGTCATTTGATGGGTGAACATTATCACTAGTCTGGGTTGTTTGTTCAATTGATGAAACAAACACTGAAGTCGGTTGTGCTATTTCTTTAGTTTATTGTCCAGAGAGCTTTAGACCATAGTCTAGTGCTCGACCAAGGTCTAATTGGCGGCGGCCAGAATATGTTGACAATAAGAGTTATATCTACTTACTCGGTAACATAGACTTCAAGGAGCCTGTCATGAGCTTAGCTGCCCAGAATAACTACACTACCTCTAATTCAACCAGTGATTTTGTGCCAAACATCGATAAAGTTGGCTATCAGAGCCTGTATCAAATGTCGATAGAGAAGAATGAAGACTACTGGCGAAAAGAAGCTGAGCGCTTGTATTGGGATAAACCCTTCACCAAAGTCAAAGATGTCTCATTTGCAAAAGATGACTTACATATTTCATGGTATGAAGATGGAGAGCTGAATGTTTGTTACAACTGTGTAGACAGGCATTTAGAAACGCGAGCAGACCAGGCAGCCATAATTTGGGAAGCCGATGAACCGGGCCACAGCAAGACAATTACCTATCGAGACTTACATCGAGAGGTGTGTCAGTTGGCTAATGGCCTGGAATCTATGGGAGTAGGTAAAGGTGACCGTGTCGTACTGTATATGCCTATGATTCCCGAGGCATCGTATGCGATGCTGGCGTGTGCTCGTATTGGTGCCATTCATTCAGTGGTATTTGGTGGTTTTTCGGCAACAGCTTTAGCAGATCGCCTGGATGATTGTGAGGCAAAAGTCGTGATTACGGCGACAGAGGGTGTGCGTGGTGGGAAATCTATCCCGCTTAAGTCAAGTGTGGACGACGCGCTGGAGATATCCAAACGTAATACTGTCAAAAATGTACTGGTTGTTGAAACAACCCATAACACAGGTTCAACTCGTCATAACTGGGACGTTGACTATCGTCGCTTGGTGGCTGAGCAAGCTGACAAGCATACAGCCGTTCCGGTAAATGCTGAAGATCCATTGTTCATTCTTTATACCTCTGGTTCTACCGGTAAACCAAAAGGTTTACAGCATTCCAGTGGTGGATATTTGACTTATGTGACGTCGACCTACTACTACACATTCGACCATAAAGAAGGTGATGTGTTCTGGTGCTCGGCAGATGTTGGCTGGATTACCGGCCATAGTTACATCGTTTATGGACCCTTGGCGAATGGTGCCACAACGCTCATGTATGAAGGCGTTCCCAATTATCCGAGTATGGGGCGCTTTGGTGAAGTAATTGATCAGCACAAGGTGACAGTTTTCTATACAGCGCCGACGGCTATTCGTACCTTAATGGCTAAAGCGGACGAAGCGACTGGGTCTAGTAAACGTGATTCACTGAGAATTCTTGGTACCGTAGGGGAGCCGATTAACCCGGAGGTATGGCGTTGGTATTATACTGAGTATGGCCATAGCAAATGTCCGGTTGTTGATACATGGTGGCAAACTGAAACGGGTGGTCAGATGATGACGCCTTTACCCTATGCAACAGAATCTAAACCGGGGTCTGCCTGTCATCCACTATTTGGTATACAAGCAGAGTTGGTAGATACCAATAGTGATATTCTCCAAGGTGAAACGAGTGGTCATTTGGTTATTATGGACTCCTGGCCGGGGCAGGCTCGTACCATCTGGAATGATCACGCACGGTTTATCGAAACCTATTTTTCAACTCATGACAATATGTACTTTACAGGCGACGGTGCCAAGCGAGATGCTGATGGCTATTTCTGGATTACCGGGCGTGTTGATGATGTCTTGAATGTTTCAGGTCATCGCTTAGGAACCGCTGAATTAGAGAGTGCTTTGGTGTCTCATCCTGATGTGGCGGAAGCAGCTGTTGTTGGTTATCCACATGATATCAAAGGTGAAGCTATCTATGTTTACGTGACGCCGATGGATGGAGTTGAACTTGCAGCCAATGCAACGGAGTTACTGAAGCAACATGTGAGAGTCGAAATGGGGCCCGTTGCGACTCCTGAGCTGATTCAGTGGGTCGATGCCTTACCCAAGACGCGATCTGGCAAGATCATGCGCAGGATCCTTCGCAAAATTGCTGCAGATGACTTTGGCAACTTGGGGGATACCTCAACGCTGAACGACCCTTCAGTAGTTGATGTGCTGATCGAGGGTCGTTTGAACCGCACTGACTCATAACTATAGGGTTGCTCGAGGGGAGATGAAAGGCATTATCTACCCCTCGAAAATTATGACCAGTCAGGCTATGCTGTTCTCCAAGGAACGTATTCTAATAATAAACATTGAACAGACATTCAATCCTGTTCGGAGAACTTATGTACCATTTTCATATCGCAGATGATCATCCACTTTTTCGCAGTGCCTTGTTAGAAATTATTAACGCCCACTTTGAAAACGTTACGATCACTGAATCGTCTGACCTGGAGACGACTCTGGCAGCCATTGCTGAAGACCCGGAGCTAGACCTTTTACTACTTGATCTGCATATGCCCGGCAGCCAAGACCTATTTGGCTTGGTGACAGTACGTGAGAAATTTCCTTCAATTCCGGTTGCTGTCGTGTCTGCTCGTGAAGATGCCGAGACGATAAGTCGCTCAATTGGTCATGGTGCAAGCGCTTATATTCCTAAATCAGCGTCGCCAAAAACTATCTATGAAGCATTGCAGTGCGTGACTGAGGGTGAGAAGTGGGTGCCTGAAGAAGTGCGCAGCCGCCTAAGGCGAATCGATGAAGAAGAGATGGACCTGGCTACCAAGATTGCTTCATTGACCCCTCAACAGTACAAAGTACTTTGCTTCCTGAGGGAAGGCTGGCTGAACAAGCAAATTGGATATGAAATAGGTGTGACTGAAGCAACTGTGAAGGCGCACATTACGGCGATATTTAAAAAATTAGGCGTGAGTAACCGTACACAAGCAGTCATTGTCTTGAGCAAGTTGTCTTTGGATGAGGCGTCTGAGTAAGGTTTGAGGTTATCCCAGTCTTACCCGATACACTTCTGACAATGAGGTTTGCTGTTGTCGGGCAATATGCAGTGCATGATCAGTAAGAGGCGTCATGCCATTTTCGATTGCGGCTTTTTCGATATCTGTCGCACTTACTTTTGGCTTGATCATGTCTCGAATATCGGGTGATAGTGTCAACAGTTCATATACTGCAACACGGCCTTTATGGCCTGTCATATGGCAGTTATCACAACCAGCGCCCTGATAGAATACTTCATCCTCACTCAGACCCAAAGCTTTCCGTACAATAGGGGATACCTGCTCTTCTTCCAGGCAGTGAGGACAATTCCGTTTAACAAGTCTTTGAGCCAGTACCGCTAGTAGCGTTGCATTTAGGAGATAGGCTTGTACGCCGATTTCAAGTAGACGGGTAATGGTCGAAGCGGCACTGTTGGTATGTAAGGTTGATAACACCAAATGCCCTGTAAGTGAGCTTTCTACTGCCATTTTAGCTGTTTCTTCATCTCGTATTTCACCGATCATAATGGCGTCTGGGTCGTGGCGAAGAATATTTTTGAGTGCACGTGCAAAGCTATAATCTATGGCATTGTTGACCTGGATTTGCAGAATATCATCGATATGGAATTCAACCGGATCTTCAACGGTGATGATATTGATTTCACGTTGTTTGATGGATTCGAGTGCCGCATAAAGTGTGGTGCTTTTTCCGGAGCCAGTAGGGCCGGTCACTAAAATCAGGCCACTGCTTTTGTTAACGAGTTGGGTAAACAGTTCCGAGTCTTTTTCATTGAATCCTATGGCATCGATATTATTGATACTGGTCGAAGTATCGAGGAGACGGATTACTACGCTTTCTCCATGAATAGTCGGCATGATCGATACGCGCAAATCAATCGATTTATCTTTGCTAGTGATTTTGGTCCGACCATCTTGAGGCAAACGATGCTCAGCGATATTCATTCCTGAGATAATCTTGATACGGGCAACAGCGGCAGGCAACATTTTAATATCAAAGTTGCGTATTTTTAGCAGACTGCCATCAATACGGTAGAGAATATCAACGCTTTTTTCTTTGGGCCTGATATGTATGTCTGATGCTCTGCGGGTTACCGCATCGGCGATCAAATTATGTATTAGCTTAACGGTTGGTTTATCTGATGCGAGCTTTATAGCTTGTTGAGCTTCCCAGCTATTGCTCAAGCTGGTGCTGGGCATATCCTTTAGAACATCATCAATATCGGTTGAGCCATAATATTGAGAAATTGCGTACTCTATATCACTTGCGGTACTCAATACCGGCTCGATGACTTGTTCAGATAAAAAATGCAGTAGGTTGATGGTTTCGTTATCAGACGGGTCTTCCATCGCCACGACTAAGCGATCTTTGTGAGCCATGAGGGGAATAACAGCATGTGCTCTGGCAAACTCGGCAGGAACTAGTTGCAACGCATGTTCATCAACGTCAAACCCGGCGAGCTGAATAAAAGGTATCTCCAGACAGCAGGAAAGTGCATTGCGAACCTGGTGGTCGCTAGCGTAGCCCAAGCGCTGCAATATATGCCCTAGCATTTCTTTCTTGCCCTCAGCAATTTGTTTATGCAGGGCGGTGCTTAACTGTTTTGACGTGATAATGCCGGTTTGCAGTAATATCTGCCCAAGATGCTGGTGTTGATAGCTTTTACTTTTTTCAAGTGACTCTACAAGCTGTTCACGATTTGCAATCAAGAAATAGGCTCCAAAACTAATTATATCCTTATTAGTTTAGTAGAAGATCGCCGCAAATGTGTATTCAAAGCACTTTGGCTTGAGCCGAGTCACTTTAGTGTTCATTTTCCAGCGCGGCTATCATTGCACAGAAGTAGCCATCATCTTTTAGTTGTGAATGGTCTTCTGTATTAGCTGAAATGACACTTGTCATATTATTTATCTGATCAAGTGGGCTTAAGGAAGCATGTTTAGCAATTGAAAGATCATCTGCTAGGTTCAACCAGTATATTTGTTCCAATGAAACAGAGTCACTTTCGTTCCACTCAACATAGTTAGCATAGTGGTCGAGTGAGATCTGCCTACCTAGGGTATCGAAGTTCATCAGGCTGTTTGCTTCGTTCATCGAATTCGCGATAAAGTCTGGAGCAATGCTGGATATCGACTTAAACTCGTTCAGTGCCTGTTGATTTACCGGTAAGCGGGCAATAAGGTCTTGTTCATACACCACTCTATGCACTCGGTTAGCGAGAAGAACTTGAGCTTTTTCAACCCACTTAGGGCTACCAACTTTGGGCGAGCCTGACAGGTAGACCTGATCAACGTGAATACCTTCTTGCTCGAAGCCTGCTGCACTTAGTTGCGCCAGTGCGCCGGCTAAGCTATGGCCAAATACCCATAGTTTGTTGCTTTGACCCTTTCGTGCTCTAACGCTTGCCAATAGCGATGCCCACTCTGAGCTTAATACTTGAGAGAAGCCGTGATGCGTTTTTTCACCTAGTGTAAAGCTATGTTCAAAATCGTCTGAAGTCCCATCGGAATTGTAAAGCCACTCCTTGTTACTATCCGTGTATCTATAGGTAATGAGCATTGTATCTTTATAATCAGCAAGCAATATACGCAGGTTGGTCTCTGGGTTGTCGATGATCTCTAAGTTGCGTAGCTGCCATTGTTGTTCAAACTCTTCAGCGGAAATAGAATTCTCTCCTAGCGTCGTAAGTGAAATCCAGGAGAGACTTAGAGCGTTGGCGAAATCGAAATGAGCTTTTTGGGTATCCAGGTATATTTCGGGAGGGACTTGTGTGCAATTGGCGGAGTCGAGTTGTTCAATAAAGGCTGAACGGGAAATATCCGCATAGGCTGAAAAAGATAAAGCCAAGCTGAAGGGTAGAATAATGGGCAAAGAAAGTAGCAACGACAAGATACTAAACTTCTTCATAGAGCTCCTGGAATTGAAACGGTTGTTTGAATGAGCGCGTATAATAGGCGAGCTAGTTATAATCTCAAGGAATTAGGCTCAGCTATTGCAATTGTTCACTAATTACACAAAGCTGTTACATCCTTCGTTATTTCCCAATATCCCTGCTATCCCACCAACGCTGGTCTACACTAAATAAAAACAATAATCAGTGGAGTAGTTGTGTGAGCAGCCCGATTTCAGATTTAAGCCCAAAAGCGCAAGCTATTGCGAAATATATTGATAATCTAAGCGATAACAAAATCGAAGTGCCGATGCTGCCGGATGTGGCAAACCAGGTTTTAGCTTTATCGAATGATCCAGATTCTGATGCCGCACAGTTGGCCAAACTCATACAAAGTGACCAGGCCTTGGCTGGCCATGTGATGCGCATTGCTAATTCAGCCGCATATACACCCAACGCCTCAATGGTTTCTCTGCAACAAGCTGTGGCAAGGCTCGGTCTGTCTCTGATTACAGAAATTGCTTTGGCAGCTTCTCTTAATACGAAAATATTTAAAGCGCCCACATACGAAAACCGTATTAATGAAATATGGGACCATGCTTTATGTACAGCCTTTTGGGGAAAAGAGGTTGCGCGAGTTGCCAAGAAAAATGTCGAAGCCGCCTTTCTATGCGGTTTGCTTCATAGCATTGGCAAACCGGTTATCCTTCAGACCATCTTTGACTACTCGGAATGGCATGACGTATCTATTTCATTAGATGAAGTAGGGGTAATCGAATCTGCTTATCATGTGAAATATGGCGAAGTCGTGGTCAGAAAATGGAAAATGCCCGCAATCGTTCAGGAATCTGTTCATTACTATGCTGACTATCAAAATGCCCAAAGCAATCGTGACCAAGCGATGGTGACTAATGGTGCTGCTAAGTTAGCTCAAGCAATGTTATCGGGTGAAGAAGCTGCGATAGATACAGCTTTGCAAGATACCGTATTTGCAGATCTGAATTTATATGAAGATGAATTGGAGCTTTTGAAGGAAAGACACGACATCGTGAAGAGTGGTCTGGAGGCAATTCGTTCATGAGACAAGTTGATGTAGTGATTATTGGTAGTGGTCCTGCAGGGCAAAAAGCAGCGGTACAGGCAGCCAAAGGTGGTAAGAGTGTCGCTCTTATAGAGCGGGATCAATGGTTGGGTGGTGCATGTGTACACCACCCAACCATTGATCCCGCTCTATAAGAGCGACACTCTTACCACCTTTGGCTGCCTGT
>NZ_LWGA01000754.1:0-3367 GCF_001635235.1 Oleiphilus sp. HI0117
ATTTCTTAGTGCCACAGCCAGTGCAGATAAAAGACCAAACAATACTCATGCGGTGACATTGTTTTCGAGAGTAAAGTCCGGGACGATCATAAAGAAACCGAGCATAACCAGCAAACCCATGAGGATATCGGCTTTATGAAGCCGTGTTTTATTGATTAAGGGTTCCAGAAATACCGTCATGACAGGAAAGGTAAACATCGAGATCATGCCGATAGCGACAGTCGACAGCTGCATCGCTTGAAAATAGGCTGTCCANTGAACGGTGAACAGCATGCTGCAAAACACCAAGAGTAAAAAAACGGGTAAAGTGCTAATTCTAAGTTTTTGTTTGAATAGAAGTGCCACAATAAATACGGTGAGGCCGCAAATCAGAGTTCGGTAGGCAATTATGTCCCAGGCAGCATAGGGAATTAGTTTTGAAAAAAGTGCTGTACCACCAAGCAATAATGCGGCGATATGCATATGAAGCAGTACTTTATTATGTATATTCATTTAAGCTTCATAGCAAGTATTAATTATCAGTAGCTGAGTGATACTGCCAAATACCATCAAGCTTAATGAAATGGCTATTCTCTACAATTCGCTGAGCCTTGCCCGACACTTTATAACGTGCAACGAAAGACACTTGGCCTTCCTTATCATCCTCTAGACCTGCTACTGTATCTTTAATTTTCAAACCAAGCCACTTACTTTGTGAATCGAAATCAAGGTTGCTTGGGCGGGTGTCCGGGTGCCAGCTTGTTAGAAGGTAGTCTTCATTCTCAAGTACAAAGGCACTGTAGCGAGAGCGCATTAGCTGCTCGGCTCTTAGTGCTTTAGCTATGTCAGCATGAATAAGAGCACAGCAGTCGTCATACGTCAGGGAAGACCCACAGGGGCAAGGAGCTTTGGGCATTAATCTCGTCTTAATTTGTCGCTAATAGCGATCGGATTGGGGAAGTTAAAGATAACAATATATGAGTTAAAGATGAAAGTCAGTATTGCTGTGGCCTGGATAAGGTGGGAGGCCTCGGTCCCTATCAAAGCCGATGCGGTTGCCAGGTAGGCAATCAGTAACGAAAACTCACTAATTTGGCCTAATCGAAAACCAGCTTCCCAGGCAATGTCATTGGGTTCTTTGCTGCGCGTAAGCAACCAACGGAATATCACTGGCTTGATAACAATAATCAGCCCAGCCAGTAGTAGTGAGGGGAGAATAACGTCTGCCAGTAAGCCTAAGTTGAATGAAGCGCCCAGCGAAAAGAAAAACAGAACTAAAAAGAAGTCACGAAGCGGTTTTAAATGCTCGGCGATATATTGGGCGATTGGGCTAGTCGCGATGCTGATGCCTGCGATAAAAGCGCCGATTTCAGAAGATAACCCAATGTAATGTGCGAGTTCTGCAACACCCAGGCACCAACCAATTGTCAGCAAGAATATATACTCATGAAAACGGTCAAACTTGGATATCAATTTAAGGATGACATGCTTTACGGTAGCGAATACGACAAAGATAAGTAATGGCAAAGTTAGCATTGTTTTAACGAAGCTAAAGATACTGTTGCTGTCCGGATCTGCTGAAGTACCGCTGCCTCCTAATATGAGCAACACGACAATTGCCACCAAATCCTGTAGCAGTAGCATACCCACAACAAGTTCCCCGACATGGCGGTGATGCAAGACGGTTGTAGGGAGAAGCTTTATGCCTATAATCGTACTAGAAAACATCATCGCACAGCCGATAATCACGGACTCTTGAGAGCTGTAGCCAAAGCCTTTTCCAATCATAAACCCGGTAAAGGCGAAGGCTAGGGAACTGACAATAGCGACCAGGGTGGCTTTTCGCAACATGTGCATCAAGCTCTTTGGTTGCATATCGAGCCCTAATAAAAACAGCAAAAAGATAATTCCGATCTCTGCTATTTCTGACAGCAGGTGCGCATCGCTCACATAGTGCAAGCCATAAGGGCCTATTAAGGCACCTAAGGCAATATAGGCGACAATAATAGGCTGACGAGTATATAAAACAATTGAAGCAAGGATCGCGGCCCCAGAAAAGATAAGGAAGAAGGAATTGACAATCGAGAGATGTTCCATAGTACTTTGGGGCTCAGTGGGTCTTAAAACAATGTAATTTACTTGAAAGCTTATCTGCCTCTTAAGCAGTATAGCAACGATTTACGGCTATTAGCTTTGAAGCAATAATTTAACTCTCTGTCACAATGCTTTTTGTGTTGACAAATGACTGCAGGAAAGTCGCCATTATGGTAATCTTGTGCTCATCAATCTGTCATTCTGCTTAAGAAAGCACGGTGCTCTGTTTATAATGTCGAAGCCAAAAATGCCCAAAGAGAAAAAACGCTTTCTGGATATTCCATCTATCAAGGACAGTACCTTTTCCGTATTTAAAGGGGCTGGCGACTTGGCGACGAGTAGTGTCGCGTTGCCAAAAGCCTTTGTGCCGATTGTGAAACTCTTGATGACAGAGCGCATGATCACTCAAGATGAATTAGCCGACGAACTCGATCTTTTATTCGAGCAGTTATATCTTCACCCGGTTTCATCTCACTCTAGGTCATTGACGGAGTACCTTCGAAAGTATCGTATTATCCCCAATGAAGAGTCGACAGAAAATCTTATTGGTTATGTCGTTAAGCAGGCGGTTCTGCGCAGCCCAGTCGATATTCCTGAAGTTGTTGTTGATGAGTTTTGGAGCTTCTTTCAAGAATTGATAGAATCGCCAGAGCTTAAAGGCGTTGTCGAGCTGAATCTGGATATTGTCCGTTCAGTCTTGCGTACATATGAGCCTTTGCTTCTGGATATCGTTAACAGCATTAAGCATATCCGAAAGATAAATCAGAAAACCTTGTCTGAAATAGTATTAAAGCTCCAGGTTTTGCGTGGCGACATACATATCCTTAAGCGACAGATAAAAGCTATTCGCTAC
Source organism: Oleiphilus sp. HI0117 (assembly GCF_001635235.1). Classification (NCBI taxonomy): domain Bacteria; kingdom Pseudomonadati; phylum Pseudomonadota; class Gammaproteobacteria; order Oceanospirillales; family Oleiphilaceae; genus Oleiphilus; species Oleiphilus sp. HI0117. The sequence continues at coordinate 2,927 of NZ_LWGA01000754.1, forward strand.
ATAAAACCCTTCCTGCAAACAGACCCAAAAGACTTTAAACAACAGGCAGAAATTGTTGCCAAAATGGTACGTGAGTTCGGCCCTTTGTTTATCAAAATGGCGCAGGTCGCCGCTGCAAACTCAGACTTCCTGCCTGAAGAAATCTCTAAAGAGTTAAAAGTATTCCAGGAAGATGTCGACCCGATGACGGCATCCGAGGTCTATCAAGCCTTTAATGAGGAGTTTGGTCAGAAGCCAGAATCCCGATATTTTGGTTTTGATGTCAATAACCCGATTAAATCCGGCTCAATTGGCTCAGTATTTGTTGCTAAGAAACCAATGCAGCATGGGGATGAAGAGGTTCTAGTCCCGGTCGTCGTAAAGGTGGCACGTCATAACCTAGAGCGTGAGTTTGCTATGGGTTCTCTGGCCATCGAGCTGATGCTTATCAGTAGTCAGTAC
>NZ_LWGA01000755.1:0-3821 GCF_001635235.1 Oleiphilus sp. HI0117
AAAGAGATAGCGATGTTGGTATTAAAGTCTAATTTAAATTTGACGACAGAAAATGCGCTCGCCTACTACAGGGAAGCACTCTACCGAAAACTTAGTAGTGACAACGACTTAATGGTTAGAGCTGGCGCGAAGGCTGCCAAGAACTGGTCAAGCTATGACCGTATTCCTAAGGAAATGTCGTTGAGTGCACAGCTTGATGAGTGGGGAATATTTGCCTAACCGGCAAATAGCTCCCAATTCCGGCCTAAATCAACGGCCTCATTATTGACCGGTCGGTTATCTTCAATTCTCACAGCACTTATTACCGGGCGACTCCATTCACCGCCATCGCTTCGAGTCATCGAATCAAGATCAACAGATCTAACTTGATAAACTACCTGATCATACATAACTTTAGAGCGATGAGATAAGCCATATACAAAGCGGCAATAGTCCAGCTTTAAGCTATATAAGCTCTTTTCGGTTTTATTTATTTTTTGAATTAGAACGTTTTTCAGGCCGTCGGCGTAATCCATCTTTGATCCCACTTATTGTTATTGTCTATTTCAATATTTAAAAGTAACAAGATGTAACGAGTATAAAAAATAGATAGGTACTATCGCAAGTGAAAATCTAGTAATCACAGCAACTTATGAAGTAGTTCAGATATTTGCTCAGCTTGAACGTCATGATCAAGCACTCGCATTAACCTTCCTTGATCATCTAACAAATAGACAAAAGCACTATGATCAACTGTATAGCTATTGCCTTCACCTGCCTTTTCACGACCTGAACGGAAAAAAGTTCCGTAAGCTGAGCTAACCGAAGTAATTTGTTCAACACTCCCACTTAAAGGAATAATATTTGGATGGAAGAATCCGGTGTATTCTTTTAAACGCTTATCATCATCACGATNNNGCCAAACTCAAAGTTGTTAGCGTTGATGTGATACTTTGCTTGTACGCGGCTGCCAGTGCTCGCATCGGTCATGCCTTCCTGGTTATAGACCATTTGGCCGTTTAAACCCTCTGGGTCATTCTCAACATTGTAATCATAGTTGTAGTAAGCAAACGCTTGGGTAAGAGGGTCCATGCCGTTATGACAACCTACACAGCTGTTTAAGAAGATTCTGCTGTCGCCACCAGGGCTACGCGAAACATCTTGCCTGACGCGGTCAGGTGGTAAGGAGGTGTCGTTAAGTTGCTCCATATCGTTGCATAAGTGGTTTAACACGGTAAAACGGAACAGTGCACGATTGGTACCGTCTTTCATGAATGCATGAGCGGATGCGCGCGTGGTCATGATACCGGCAGCGGCAGCGCTAGGGATGTTGTATTGTTCCGACTGAGTGCTGGCAATCAGATACTCTTTTAGGCTGTGTCCGCCATCTTCCAGAGCTTCATAATGCGCGTTGCTACTGATGCTCGGGTTTGGTAGCCCAAGTGAAGAATTTCCGACATAGAGCACGTCGCTATATAGAACTGACCGAAAGTCTGCGTCATCGCGTACTAAACCAATTACGGTTGCCATATAGTCATTGAAGGGCACAAAGCTGGACATGGCTTCATTTGTCCAGGGGGCTGCAAGGTTTTTTAGCGTAACGTCATAGAAAGCAGTGTGTTCCATTGCCGTATAGGCCGCATTGCTAGCTTCGCCCGCCAAAATATCCGCCGCCATAGAGTCGAGTACACTTGCAGTAGGGGGCACACCCGCTATTCTGTCATGTATACGTTTAGCTTGCTCTCGTTCCCCGGCCGTTAGAGTCGAGCTCACGAATAGTGTAGAGAGAAGTATAAGTGACAGAAATTTCATGCGCTGGTGCATAAGCTTAATTTTTCCGATCAATGTTTTTGTATATGCTGGCGTCATAGCTGCTTGCCAGAAACCGTCGTGCTTTATTTGTTTCAGTAGCTTAGGTAATACAGGAAATACATTCATAGCTTGTTCCCTCTTTGGATCGGAGCTTATTTAAATTAGACCCAAACGCTCTATGTTTGAAGTTTAATTGAAGATGATAGACGCTTTTTGTGTGGCAGTGCTCACCATTACATTGCGTAACTCAAATGCGCTGGAATGTACTTAGGAAGAAGACATACTGAGAGACATAATCCTTGTCTAAGTCCTTAACTGGGCTCGATTATGTCGAATAGGGAGAATATTGTGAAGCATGTCAGGTTAACATTTTTTTACGTTTCGGTTTTTCTGAATCGAGCCTTCAAAAGGCATTTTAGATTACCCAAGCCTTCAAATTCCGGCTTTTTGAGACAGGTATTGTTGAGCCTTGTTGCTATGATCAGTCTGCCTCTTATTGTTGCCTGTAGCTCTGATGGCACGGATCCTGTTGTAGTTGACTTACCTTTAGCTTATATAGAAAGACCTCTAGAAAATGATGAGGGCGAAGTTGAGCCAGATAATGCTGCTGAGCCGCAATCGTTTCGTCCTGGTGCTGTTTTATACCTAAAGCAAAAAGCATCACTTGATGCTCAAACGGTGGATATTTCTTCGGCAGCCTTTGCTGATGAATCGTTCTTAAACGACGACGGTGAGCTGCTCTACGATGTACGTGACCTCAGTACTTCTTATGATGGTAAGAAACTACTCTTCTCGATGCGTGCGCCAGAGATAGAGAATGCCGATGAAGAAGATCAGCCTACTTGGAATATCTGGGAATATAATATAGAGAGCAGCACGCTCCGCCGTATTTTTGATAGTACGCTGAATGTCAGGGCTGAAGATGGGCATGATATTTCACCCAGCTACCTTCCAGGTGATCGTATCTTATTTACTTCAACGCGCCAGACGCGTGCCAAGGCTGTTTTATTGAATGAAGGTAAGACGGGTTATCCTGCACTTGATGAAGAGCGAAATGTACACGCCTTTAACCTTCATATTATGGATGGTGATGGACAAAATATTCAGCAACTTACCTTTAACCAAAGCCACGATCTAGACCCTATCCTGTTGAATAACGGCAAAGTCCTGTTTTCTCGTTGGGACAACGCGGGGCAAACACGAAACAATGGTGTTAACTTATACGAGATTAACCCCGACGGTACAGGCTTGAATTACCTCTATGGCCGCCATTCCCATGATTCAGGTGAAGACGGTGACCAAGTTCAGTTCTTGAAACCTAAAGAGTTAGAAAACGGTAATATTGCGGTTTCATTGCGTACCTTCGAAAGCGCTACGTTTGCCGCACAACCTCTCGAGATTAATTTGGATGAATTCATTGATGCAGACCGTGCCATCGATGGCAGTGACGCAATTGAAGGGCAGGCTCAAGTCGCGATTATTGACGGGGTCACCTCAAGTGATGAACAAACGATAAACGGTCAGTATGGCGCTTTTGTACCGCTTTATGATGGCTCAAACCGTTACTTGGTGAGCTGGAGCTTATGTCGTGTTGCCCTGATCGATATCGATGCTGAAACAGATGGTGATCAACAAGGCCAGCCAGAATATTGTACCGAAGAGAAACTCGCTTCAGATACCTATGAAGCCGCGACACCTCTCTATGGTTTATATGTCTATGATGCGAGCGATAAGACCTTAAAAGTGGTTGCCTTACCGAGTGAAGGTAATCGCTACGATCAGGTGATGTTGGTTACAAGTCGGCCAGAACCGGAAGACTACGTTCCAGTAGAGTTGGAAAACTTTGGTAATGGTTTAGGAGCGATTCATATTCGCAGTGTCTATGACTTTGATGGTGAAGATACGTCTCCTGCCGGTTTAGCGGCGCNTGCTAATCCTGAGGTGACAGAGCCTTCTGAGCGTCCTCAACGTTTTCTAAGAATCGAGAAGGCTGTTTCAATACCTGATGAAAACGTACGTGATTTTGATAA
>NZ_LWGA01000756.1:0-10939 GCF_001635235.1 Oleiphilus sp. HI0117
GCACCAATGCCAATTGCTTCACCCTGGCTCAAACCACAGACCTGTTTCGCCTCACCAACTAGACTCGCAATTGCCTGTAAGGTTTGCCCATAATCATTTTTTGGTGTTGCAACTCGTTGCCGCCAGAGAACTTTTTGACCGTCCAAGACAACAGCCTCTATTTTCGTACCACCGAGATCCACACCAAGTTTCATAAATCCCCTTCTATCAACCATCCACACCCAAATATGAGCGTCATTTTGTACCTGATAAAGCCGATACCACGTTACAAGTTTATACACATTTTTGAAAATATTTTTTGCGATTAAAAATGCTTTCTGGTATAAAGGCGGGCTCTTTAGTGAGGACTCCAAAAAAGGGTCCGATATTTGAATTTTTTTGAACGTGCTTTCAAGGGACGTTTCGAAGTTGGAGGCAAGGTTACAATGTCTAGAGTATGTCAGGTTACAGGCAAGCGCCCAGTAGCAGGAAACAACGTTTCACACGCAAAAAACCGCACACGTCGTCGTTTTTTGCCTAATTTACAATCTCACCGTTTTTGGGTTGAGGGCGAGAAGCGTTTTGTTAAGCTTCGTGTATCTACCAAAGGTATGCGTATTATCGATAAAAAAGGCATCGAGACAGTTCTTAGTGAACTACGTGCTCGCGGCGAGAAAGTTTAGGAGATTGAGCAATGCGTGATAAAATCCGTTTAGTTTCAAGCGCTGGTACTGGTCATTTCTACACGACTGACAAGAACAAGCGTAACATGCCAGAAAAGATGGAAATCAAAAAGTATGACCCAGTTGTGCGTAAGCACGTGGTCTACAAAGAAGCTAAAATCAAGTAAGATTTTCTACCTTTCGAGGTAGGCAGCTTATTGCTTCCATTGAAAAGCCCGACTTTATTGTCGGGTTTTTTGTGCCTGTCTATGTCTATATTTTCAAAGTTTCAAGCTAATAGCCTTTGGGTAGTTTTACCTCTAATTCGATGGGTAAATGGTCAGATACCGGAAACGTTACCACGCCCGCCCTCTTAACCAATAGGCTACGACTCACCAGAATATGATCTAAGGCCTTTTCAGGGCGCCAGCTAGGAAATGAATGAGATACGCCCGGCAAAGTCACCAAGCCGGCTCCTTTTAGCGGAGAGTCATGCAGTATTTTCTCGGCATGGGTATTCATGTCGCCCATCAACACCACATGGTTATAGTCATCAACCAAATCCCGAACAAAACGTAGCTGCTGTTTTTGGGCACTATCGCTGAGCGACAAGTGCATAATCACCAATACGATCGGATCTTCCTCTTTTCCGTACTCGGCAACAATCACGCCTCGGCCAGGTATTAAGCCAGGCAAGCGATGCTCTTCAACCTTGATTGGCCGGAAACGACTTAACAAGCCATTACTATGCTTTGCTACAGGACCAAAATTTCTATTTAACTGCTGATACCAAAACGGCAAACCTGCATTACTCGCAAGGTATTCGACCTGATTAATAAATCCGCTGCGCAAGCTACCGCCATCGACCTCCTGCAAAGCCACCATATCGTACTGACTAATCAGCTCAGCAATTTTATCCAGATTGTCTTGCCGCTTTTTGTGAGGCAAAACGTGCTGCCAACTACGTGTCAGATAGTGACGGTAGGAAGAGGTGGAAATACCCACTTGAATATTGAAGGTTAATAGTCGAATCGTTTTGTCTGTTTCAAGAAACGGGGTCTTTTTCAGTTCTTCAGGGTGCACCTGTTGCGATGCTGCGTTTTGTAGCGACTCATTGATCGGCGTAATCAGTTCACTGATACGATGTTTGATTCGTTGATACATAAACTAGAATTACCCTGTTTCACGACGACTATTCATTACCACATTAATCGGCCTTAACAACAGCATAAGCGGCCCTTATGATTTTCTCAAGGCAAAAAAAATGGGGCTCATCACCCCATTCTTAAAAACGACAAATCCGGCACTAGTTCTTCTTAGCTTCTCGTTCTTTATTAACCAGATAATTCGCAATCTTTACCATATTGCCAAAGCTGCCTGCGTCACGAACACCGATTTTGTATTTGCCATTAACAATCAAAGCCGGTACACCTGTAATACGCAACTTCTTGATCTTGTCTTGAGCTTTTTTGATCGCCTCATCTATCTTGGAAATCTTTCTAAACCCACTGGCCTCAAATACCTTATCAAAGTCTTCAGACTTTATGCCTTTATCCATAAACAAAACTTTTATGTCGTCTACGTCTTTATACTTCTTAGGGTTCGATACGATCTTATCGAATAAGTACTGGTGCATCTCTTTGTACACACCCAGGAACTCAGCTGCGTAATAAGCTTTTGCATGCTCTACCCAACCAGGGAAGGTTGCTGGCATTAAACGGAAATCTACATCATCCGCCAAGCTTTTCTCCCACTCAGGTAAGTGGTCATTGTTAAATTCGTAACAATGCGGGCAGCCATACCAAAATAGCTCTAGTATTTCTATTTTAGAAGGGTCTGCGGTTTTTACCGGGTAAGGCAATTCTTTATAGTGGCGCCCTTTTTCCCAAAGATCCGCTGCAAAACTCATTTGACTAAGCAGTAGCATGATCGCTACAAACGGCATCAACCAAAAACGATTCTGGCTCTTTTTATCAGACACAAAGGCCCCCTTAATAACTATTTAAACGAACTATCCATAATAGCTTTAAGGTTTTACAGGTCAATAACACCTAGATGACCATTTAGTTAGAGTCTGGGTAAATGCCTTTAGTAGGCCTATCGTCTGGCCGGAAGGTATAGATACGAAAAAGCCAGGTCGCTGACCTGGCTTTTTTTACTTCATTTTAAGGTAAGGGCTGTTTAAATGCTTTATCCCGGAAGAAGGAACCTAATCCGGTCGATGCATCAACTTGCCACCAGCCAGCGAACCCCCATACTTCTGTTGTTTCTGAGTTATCATCTGCATTTGATGTGTCGTCTGTTACTGATTCAACATAAACATAATCGAGTGAACTATCCGGGCAATCAACAGTTGATGTACCGCCGCCCTCAAAACATATCAAGATTTCATCTGTTGAAGTATCGAGCGACCAGCTTAAACCTGTCTCAGAACCTCCATCCCATACTTCTGAAAATACGCCCCCGCTAGCAAAAATCATTTGCTCACTTAGGTTATGTTCAAAAAAGTAGGTACCCAATAAATCACTCTCAGCCGTCAAATCAACAGGGCTAGGCACTTCTGAGGCTAAGGTAGACTGAGTCACCATTAGCTCGGCACGCGTAGGTCCTTCCATCATACCGTCCTTTTTGACGACAATTTCGGGCCTGAACAAGTCACTAAAATCAGCTAATGCCACGTCATGTACTTCAGATAAACCAGCAATAGTAATTTCAAGATTACCTGAGCTATCTACCAACCAAGTTGTTGCCTCATCACCTGTATCTGTTGTTCCAGCACTTTCGTCATCATGCCTCCAGACGAATCGTCCAGTATTACCTGAGCTGTCAAATACATAATATTCTTCATACTCTGTCGAAGTGCCATCGTCATACCATTCTCTTAAGAGACCAGAACCCAGAACTCCCAGCTCTTGTCCTTGCGTCAGAGTTGCAGAGTCCGAGAAGTCCACTCCATTATTGCTTGCCGCAGCAAATGGATCTGCGCCCACACGCTGAAGTACAAAGGAACCTTCACCATCATCTAGGCTAAGCGCGTCTCCATTTAAAGACATGCTCCAACCGAGACCTGAAGGATGAGATAAACCGCCCTCACCGTCGCTTTGACCCAGCACGGAAACAGAGAAATCTCCTGTTTCCTGATCCCAGGTATAAGTTCCGTGCTCTGCTGAAGTTGGCACTATCACACCAACATCATGCTCTTCTCCGTTGTTGGTATGCATAATGATGTAGCGAGTTTCATCCACAAAAACCAGAATATTCATATTACCCGGCTCAGGTATCTGCCAGGCACCAATTAGTGGGTTCGTATCAGAGTATCCTCGCACAAGCTCATCCGGGCCTATATCATCATCGAACGTTAATACATCGCCATCGATCACCATGGTCATCTCGCCAATGGCATTATCAAGCCCTCCATCACCGTCACTTTCGCCAACTTTATTTGGTTCAAAAACACCGCTTGTTGGGTCCCATGTATATGTGCCATGCTCTGCAGAAGTTGGTAGCACACCATAAACCGGATCGGATTCCGAGTTTGCAGTATGCCCTACGATATAATTCGCATCACCATAAAAGACAACTGCATGGTAGTCACTGCCACCGTTATCAAGTAGCCAAAGGCCGATATTCTCTCCAGCCGGAGCACCGCCCGTTCCGCCACCATTACCCGGTAAGATGACAGCCGCTTTCAGATCCTCAAAAGCTACATTATTGAACATCAGTTCCTTATCACCGGCGCCCTGTAGCTGTACTCCTCCTCGGCGCACAATCGGCCCTGCCGTTTCGGAATTATCAACAAAGATAAACTGGTGACGCTCTTCACTATCCAAATCAACGAGCTTCGCTACCAATTCAGGCACCTCGAAAGAAATAACTTGATGTGAATCGATGGTTGTCGAGCTTATCGCCAGTTCAGCTATATGGAATACATCTGAAGAGTGGTCATAAACTTTCACAAAACCAATCCCTGCATTTTGATCACCGTCCAAACCACTGCCGTCACCTGAAGTCGACTCAAGATAAGCACGAATATGGAATGATCCACCATGATCATAACCATGACCAATATACAGCCCCCGATCAGACACTTCTTGCGTCACTGGCTGAGCAAGTAGCTCTGCCGCGGTCGAAAATACATCAGCAAAAGACGTCGCTGGAATTGGATCATGAATACCATCCTCATCAGGGTCTTCAGCGACAAAGCCTATTGGCACCACATTGTCGCAATCAAGGTTTGAAGCAAACCAAGGTGACCAGTCTGCATCACACTCGAAAATATACGAAGTGTTAACAGCGCTGAGCTCTGCAACAAAGATCTCTGCGCCATCACTAAAGACGGCATCCGCATCGAAAGCTTCATCACCAAAGGCTAAGTGAACTGGCAAACCAGAGACATCAAAGGCGGACAAATCTACATCCGTCGCGACAACATCGTTGGGATCACCATCAAAGCTTGCTGCAACTCTCGCGGTCTCACCAAGCGTTTCTGATCCATCGGCACCGTAACCGACAATGATAAACAGGTCATCAAGTCTTTCAATGCCATTGGCTGTCAGTACCGACATTTCTCCTGCACCGATATCTTCTGAGCTACGATCAACCCACATGCCAGTTTCAGGGTCTAACTCAAATAGCGTCTCAAGCTCACCACTTATTGTTCCGTATTCAAACTCAAGTTGAGTATTGCCCGCAGCATCGTGGTCATAGTCTATTTCAAACCATGTTGCCCCCGTAGAATCAATATCGCTTTCGGTAATGGCAACGGGTGCCGAGCCTGTATAAGTGCCGTTAGAAGAACAGGTTAAGGTTTCACTTTCATTTTGCTCTGAATCCGTAAAACTCCCACCAGCTATACCCGTACCATCATAGTTACCTGATAGTACAAAGCTTCGACCCGGTTCGTTATTAAGCTCTTCTACAGAGAAATCGCCATTAGTATCGATCGTACCAATCGACATCCAGCCGTCTTCGCCGTCACCTCCATTGAGAATAACCTGGTTTCCTTCCTGCTGTACTCGAACCAAAGCAAAACCTGATAACTCATCTTCCGCAACACATTGATCACCAGAGTCATTTAGCATCTCGTTATCTGGGTTAGTTCCGTCAACACTCCAGGCAAGTAGGTACTCACCAGACATATTAGGAACACCCGAGCCATCGCATGTGGTATCAGCTGTATATGGACAAGCATCGGCGTTATCACCGATACCATCGCCATCGGTATCAAACTGCTCTGTCGCATCATCAACAAACGCATCTTCCTGATCGACAATACCATCACCGTCAGCATCTTCGACTGTAGTACCACCAGTCCCACCATTATTCATTGCCATCAAGAAGGATTCAGCTGATAGTTGCCCATCAAAGAACCATTCCGTGTCATCAGAACAAGGTACAGACCCCCAACATACCAGTAGCGCACCATTTTCATCATCGACCCCAAAGGCGTGAATATATTCTGTTTCTGTGCCTCCATTGAGTGATAAAACCAAGTCCCCGGCTTCTATACTCCAGTCACCTGAATAGTGTGATTCTCCGCGCGACAAGGCATTGTCATCTAGCTCAGCACTAAACGAGCCATCAGAATTAAAGGTCATGGACTCCATAATGTAGTAAGGGTCGCCACCATCATCTGGCGCATCGTCGAAGTAAACATTAAAGCGAGTTTGGTCAGAAAGTTCTTCTACCGTAAACATATGACCAGAGGTGTCTCCCCCATCACAGGCATCACCTATTCCATTATGGTCGCTATCTTGCTGATCACTGTTTGCATCAGTCGGACAGTTATCAATATCATCCGGTATACCGTCTGAGTCACTGTCAGTCGCATCTTCACTCACTGCATACAGCATGCTAGCAATGTAGTCATTAGCTTCACCATCATGGAAGAACTTGGTAGAAATATGAGGGAAGCCATCAGACAAGATGCCTAGCTTACGAGAGAATACTCCTGAAGCACTTGTCGCCGTAAAGCGAACAAAGCCAGAATCTATCGACCAGGTAGTCGTGTATTCAGTTCCAGTGTGATGGTCTTCGAAGCTGCCGGTTCCACCGCTATCAAAAGCAACCGTATCTTGCTCGCTGTACCAAACGGTATCGTTCACTTCTTCTGTCGTTAGCAGCTTATCCAGGCCGCCACAGTCCTCGACAGCTTGGTCGTAGTCCGCTTCAACCGCGCCACTTTCGACATCCCCTGTGGTACAGGCTTCTGGGCCGCTAGTTCCCATATCACGCATCCACTGTGCAGGGCCGTCATATTCAATACTGGAATCATTACCTTCATCGATTACCGCACGAATACTCCCATAGTCCACAGACCCGGAAGTCAGCGTATATTCATCCCAGTCATGAGAACCGGTAGCAGTAGTAATTTCCAAGACTAAGGTTTCACCATCGATTAACCAGGTAAACTCTTCTCCCTCTGCAGGACCGTCTTCAAAGAAAACTGTCCCCGTACCATCATCTCGTATTTTGTAGAAAGCCTGGCTCTCAGGCTCGGTGTCACCTTCTGGGAAGGTGATTGCAAAGTGACCAACCACATTCTCAGCTGTGAATACACCGTCTTCAGAACCACTGCCACTACAGGCATCTCCAACACCATCGCCACCCGTATCTGCCTGGTCGGGGTTTGGCACATCGATACAGTTATCTTCACTGTCTACAACTCCATCGTGGTCTGAGTCTGGCTCTGGAGGAATATAGCTAAAGTTACCCTGAACCTCCTCAATCGCCGGACCATTCAAGCCACTATCATAATGGTGCTTACCTGCTTCGCGGAAATGCCCAGTACGAACATAGAGCTGACTGTCGGATGAGTCTTCGATCATTGAAGCAATCACAGCATCAGGCATTTCATCACCAAACTCTTTACCAAGCTCTGTAGGTAAAGCGAAAGAAATCACCAAGTTCGTATCATCACCTAATGGGTCCTCTATCGTCCAACTTGAAGAGTGATCGAGTGCTTCAAGCGACTCGCTATCCCAGTCATAGATATAGAAGCTGACATCACCACTTGTACCCTCATCACCACTTGTGTCGGCACCCGTTAGGTAGGCAAAAACTTCACCTTCATCAGAGTAACCCGCTGGCATACCCTGCCATTTCTCTGTCATTGAAGAGTCTGCTTCATAAATAATGTCACCTAACGAATCGGCTAACACAGGGCTACCCGTACCGTCATCTGTTTCCATTGCATTATGACAAGCCATCGTTGGTGCGGTACCGTCTGCCGGACCATCATCAGGTGCTCCCCCGCAGCGAACTTCATAAACATCCAACTGCGACACAGCATGTATCCCCAAAGCCAAGACCTCACTACCTGCAAAGACTTCTTCAGGCGCTGTTAGGCCTTCTTCACTCCACTCACGAGGGATCAAACCAAACATTGGCTCTTCCGTAACATTCGCAGAGAATGGCGTTACTTGCCAGTTCGCTAAAATGTTATCGCTTGCATCCTTTGCAACCACATTAGCTGTAACACCTGGCGTACCCTCAACCAACATTTTGTCTGATACTTCAACCCAACCATTGGCTCCGAGCATGAAACTTGAGTCTTCCTCAGTTTCCTCTACCCACATCGGTGCACCGGTGCTGGTGTCGTATCGATAACGACGCTCTTCAGTGTCATCAATCACACCATAGAAGAAGTCGAAGACCGGCTGATTGGCTGAGTCCTGATAATGCTCGTCGCCTTCCATCCAAACAAAGCCTACATTAGTTCCGGTTTCACCATCGAAGATAGTACTTGCAGACACTTCATCCATCGGCGTAAAGGTTTCTGTTGCATTGTAGGCACAGGTCGCAACAATCTGGCCGTCTGCACTTGCAAAGGTGAAGCTCTCTTCAACGGTGGCAACAATGACACCTGACTCTGCATCCAACTGACCATCAACATCCAACTCAGTTTGCATGGAACCATGCTCGCCGCTGTACTCATCGCTGAATGAAGCACTAATGCGTCCTGATGGATCGATCATCAACTCACCACCTTCATCATGCCCTTCATCACCAAAGCTAACCCTTAGAACAGAACCTTCTTGTCTCCATAGAGACACTCGAGTCATTTCATCATTTACATCGAAAGGACAAATGCCATCTTCAGTGCCTGACTCATCAGTTTCAGTTTCAGAGTTAACAATGCGTTCATTCAAGTAGAACAAAGCTACTGAAGGCACATCACACGCGTCACCAACACCATTTTCATCGCTATCTGCCTGTCCAACATTACTATCGAGTGGACAGTTATCGACATCGTCAGCAATCGTGTCGCCATCATCATCGGTGTCACAAGCGTTACCCAAGCCATCAGAGTCTGTGTCTTTCTGCTCTTCATTAGCGATTAGCGGGCAGTTATCATCTCCATCGTGACTACCATCGTCGTCACTATCCGCTAACAGTGGGTCCGTACCTTGAGCCGCTTCATTCTCATCGGATACGCCATCGTTATCATCATCTAAGTCACAAGCATTACCCTGACCATCCTGATCAGTATTCTCCTGGTTCGCGTTAACGATTAATGGGCAATTATCGACTAGATTTTCAACGCCATCACCATCAGAGTCCGGATCACACACATCACCAATCTGATCCCCATCTAGATCAAGTTGGTCAGCATTCTCCTTAACCGGGCAGTTATCACTAGCATCTTCAATCGAATCGTTGTCATCATCGTTATCACAGGCATCGCCTTGTGCATCATGATCAGCGTTCTCCTGAACTGGGTTTGCCACCGCAGGGCAGTTATCTACCGTATCTGGAATACCGTCCTGATCTTCATCAGCAGTACAAACATCACCCACTCCATCTTCATTGGCATCAGCTTGATCATCATTCGGAACCGTTGGGCAATTATCCGCATCATCATCAACAGCGTCATTGTCATCGTTCAAATCACAAGCATCACCTTCAGCATCATCATCTGAGTTACGCTGATCAGCATTAGCAATTGCTGGGCAGTTATCGACACCGTCATTGCTACCATCATCATCAGAATCGGCATCGGTAGGTGAAGTACCCTGAGCTTCTTCCATGGTGTTCAATACACCGTCACCATCACTATCAATGTCGCAGGCATCACCTTGGCCATTGCCATCGGCATCTTCCTGGCCTGCATTAGCAATCAGCGGGCAATTATCATCACCATCATTTTCGCCATCGTCATCTGTATCAGCATCAGTCGGGTCGGTGCCTTTTGCATTTTCCTCCGCGTCGCTTAGACCATCATTATCATCATCATGGTCACAAGCATCACCACCATCTGATTCAGAATCAGAGTTTTCCTGATTACTGTTAGCGTCAATTGGACAGTTATCGAAGGCGTCTTCTACACCGTCACCATCATCATCACTATCACAAACATCACCAAACTCATCGCCGTCTGCATTCAGCTGTCCAGGGTTCATATCGACAGGGCAGTTGTCCTGCTCATTGCCTACTCCATCATTGTCGGTATCGGCATCACAAGCATCACCAAATCCATCTTGGTCAGCATTGTTCTGGTCTTCATTTGCAACCGTTGGGCAGTTATCAGATTTGTCACCTAAGCCATCACCATCACTGTCTGATTGCTCATTTGGATCGTTATCGAAGTCATCAGCATCATCTGGCGCACCATCATTGTCATCGTCATGGTCACAAGCATCGCCTTGCGCATCGCCATCAAAATTTTCCTGACCCGCGTTGGCATCATTTGGACAATTATCAATGCCGTTTGCTACGCCATCGTCGTCATCATCACCCTGAGAGTCTTCCTGACGCGTCTCGTCTGTTGGGAAGGCATCATTCTTATCATCAACGCCGTCATCATCTGAGTCGCTGTCCTTAGGATCAGAACCCGCAGCCTCTTCTGCCTGGTCACTCACGCCATCATTATCATCGTCGCCATCACAAGCATCTCCGCGAGCATCGCCATCGAAGTTTTCCTGGCCTGGGTTAGCATCGGCAGGGCAGTTATCTAACTGATCGGCGAAACCATCCTGATCGCTATCAGCTTCACAAGCATTACCTAAGCCATTGCCATCAGTGTCTTCCTGATCCGAGTTAGCGGTCGAAGGACAGTTATCGACACCGTTCTTGATATCATCGCCATCACGATCATCATCACAGGCATCACCAAAGTCATCACCGTCTAGGTTATCGCTCTGGCCATTCCTATTCGGTACTGTTGGGCAATTATCTGCGCTATCTTCGACTGTATCGTTATCATCATCACTATCACAGGCGTCACCTTGGCCGTCACCATCTGAGTCACGCTGATCACTGTTACTATTCACTGGGCAATTATCACGGCCATCACCTAC
>NZ_LWGA01000757.1:0-2055 GCF_001635235.1 Oleiphilus sp. HI0117
ATGCTTTGAAGTGGAGCGGTTATATTCATGATGCCATTCAATACGCAGAGAAAAGTGACCTCTATTTTGGCAGTCACCACTGGCCGATATGGGGCAGTGAAAAACTGGTGACATTTCTTAAAGCTCAACGGGATACTTATAAATATATCCATGATCAGTCGGTGCGTTTATTAAATGCAGGGTATACGCCAACGGAGATAGCCGAACAGATTGAGTTGCCTCCGAGTTTGGCCAGTAACTTTTCCAACCGTGGTTACTATGGAACGGTAAAACATAATGCAAAAGCGGTTTATCAGTGGTATTTAGGCTGGTATGACGGAAACCCTGCGAATCTTAATCCGCTTCCTCCGGAAGAATCTGCGGATAAATACATAGCCTTAATGGGAGGGGCTGAGAGGGTTCTACTTGCTGCTCAATCGGCTTTTGACCAGGGTGAATATCGTTGGGTAGCCGAACTTTTGAATAAATTGGTCTTTGCTGACCCTGGCAACGATAAGGCCCGAGAGCTCCTTGCTAAAGCTTATGATCAATTGGGATACCAATCGGAATCAGCGCCTTGGCGAGATAATTATCTTACGGGGGCTTATGAGCTGAGACATGGTGGCCCGGATAAAGGCGTTGATGTGGCAATGATGGAGGGGGTTCTGAGAGAGGCACCTCTTGAGAACTTCTTTATATCAATGGCTGCCCGTTTAATTGGCCCGGAAGCTTTTGATAGCCATCATAAGATCAATATCACCTTCACTGACAGGCAGGTAAATTTCTATTTGTGGATTGAAAATGCCGTTCTGCATTTTGAACAAATTGAACCTGTCAGTGATGCGGATGCCACACTTAAGGTGACTCATGAGTTATTTCTCAAAATGGCCACTGATCAGGCTGGGATCAAAGAAACCCTGTTCTCGGATGATTTGACGGTGGAGGGTAGTAAGCTGGATTTAGTGAGTTTCTTCAGGTTGTTTGAGAAGCCGAGAGGTGTCTTTAATATCATTGAGCCTTAAGGAACTTACTTCTAGGTTCCCTAGAATAAGGCCATTTGATTATCTATTAGGCGATCAAAGTCCATCCCGATAAAGGGCAGAATGCCTTCCGCGATGGGCTTTAGCTGTTTCTCAATGTAGTGTTGGTAATCAATGTCTGATTCAAGATAGTCCAAAGGCTCAGGCCCGTTCAGGGTGATGATATAGTTGATCCAGCCTTTGTGTTGATACTGTAGTGGCTTGCCAAGCGCTTTGTTCTTTTCGTCGGCTATTTTGGCAGATCGAGCATGGGGTGGAACGTTTTTAACGTACTCTCTGAGCGGTCTTCTAAGGCGTTTTCGATAAACCAGCTGATTATCCCGTTCTCCATTCAGTGTGGCCGCCACGGTGTCTTTGATAAATTGGCTTGGGTCGCGATCATCAAAGACGATTTGGTAAAGATTCTTTTGAAAGTCTCTCGCCACGTCTGTCCAATCAGTGCGAACCGTTTCCAACCCTTTAAAGACCATTTCCGGTTGTTGATTTTTAACAACCATACCGGCATAGCGCTTTTTACTGCCCGCTTCAGAACCACGAATGGTCGGGCGTATAGGACGTTTAAAGCACCTTTTCACCCTTCGGATGAAGTAGCATACCCGAAATTGCTGCTCATTTTTATTGCCTAAGCCCCGGAATTTAGCTTCACAGCGCCCAAAGAAGGTCGTATTTTGGTCGATTTGACCGAAAAGTGCCTGGCGAATGGATCTTTAGCCGACAGTTGCCCCACCGGCCTGCCGCAAAGGCTGACAGTACATGGATTGAGAGCTTAGGAGCGTCAATTAAATAAACGAGTCTGCGATGGGCCGAACAGGCTGGGAGTCAGTGGTGGGGCTCGCTCTGGCGGCTGGTTGGTATGGTTAGTATCGGCTTTGGCCGCCTTCTGTTTGAGATGTTTAAGAATCTGCTCGATTATGTCCGGATCCTCAATGCTGGCAATCACTTTGACATGCCCTCCACAGTGCTCGCAAACCTCAATATCAATATTGAAGACTCGCTTAAGTCGCTGCATCCATGTCATGGCATGGTGCCGCTCTTC
>NZ_LWGA01000758.1:0-4362 GCF_001635235.1 Oleiphilus sp. HI0117
TACTCGTTTAGCGATCGAATTATTGCTCAGTTCTTTAACCTGAATGCCAATAGCTTCTTCTTGATCACTTGGAATGAGATCCATTAACAGGCTTCCGCTCAAATAAGAAGAGACTTTGTCACCAGCTATTTCCGGGACAGGTATGGCTTCGATCTCAATTTCGAGCGCTTTGTTATTGCCATTGCGAATAATCTCAAGATCAAGGGTTCTGCCAATTGCAGAAAGTCCAATTCTGTTTTGGATATCATTGGCATTCCTGATGGCCCGACCATTTGCCTTAGTAATAATGTCGCCCTGCTTTAGACCTGCATCATCTGCTGCGCTGCCATCCTCGATACTACTGACAATAGCCCCCTGATAGGTATTAAGCTGATGTGTTCCGAACGAGAAGGCTTCAGCTAACTCAGGGCTTAAGTCTTGGAAACGGGCACCGATACCGCCGCGTTTTACTTCACCAAACTGGATAAGTTGTGACATAACTGATTGGCTGACTTCAGTTGGAATGGCAAAGCCAATGCCAACGTTTCCTCCGGCTGGAGCGATAATGGCGGAGTTGATGCCAACTAAGTTGCCATTGAGGTCAATTAATGCGCCGCCTGAATTGCCGGGGTTAATGGAGGCATCGGTTTGAATAAAATCTTCGTACCCCTGGATGCCAAGACCATTCCGCCCAAGTGCGCTGACAATTCCAGTAGTCACCGTTTGCCCAATACCAAAGGGGTTACCAATGGCAATTACAAAGTCGCCAACGGCTAGGGAGTTAGAGTCGGCGATTTTCAAAGATGACAACTTTTCTGCATCGATCTTCAGCAAAGCGATATCAACCTTCTTGTCGGAACCTACTAAGGTGGCTTTGAATTGACGCCCGTCCTGAAGTTTTACTTCGATATCGTTAGAGTCAGCAATGACATGATGATTGGTAAGAATATAGCCTTCTTTTGCATCAACTATTACACCGGAGCCAGCACTTTGAACTTGGCGTGACTCTTCAATTTCATCAGGAAAAGAGAAGAAATGTCGAAAAAATGGTGACTGTAGTAAAGGGTTATATTTACGCTGAATGGTATAGGTCGCAATATTAACCACGGCTGGCGCTGACTCCTTAATGATCGGCGCGAGAGAGGGTTGTGAATTTCCTTCTATCAGACGTTGCGGAAAGCCAGCGGCTTGAAGTGAAAAAGAGAAACTTAAGCTGAGCAAGATGAACAAAGTCAAACCGTATTGCTTGAAGTTAAAAAACACATTATTTGATAATTGATTAAGACGCATCTTTTTATTGTCCTTCACTGGGTATTACAGGCGATATTATAAGCTCAAAGGTGTGATTGTTGGGAAGTTCTTGCATAATACTGCAAAAGATTTGCTGAGAGGAAAAGCATGAGCAAGCAATATGATGTAGTGATTGTCGGTGCCGGTATGGTCGGCGCTGCCATTGCCTGTGGATTGGCTCGATCGAACTTTAAAGTTGCGGTCATTGACCCGCTATTACCCCCTGCGTACGTAGAAGGCGAAGCACCTCACATTCGGGTATCGGCGATCAGCTATGCGAGTGAACAGATATTAAAAAACCTGGGTGCATGGCAATATATCGAAGGCAAACGCTTATGTCCTTATCGACGTTTAGCAGTAAATGAGATGCCTGCTAAAAAGGGGCTATCTGCCTTATTGCCTGACATCTCGACATGGGCAAGAACCGAGTTTGATTGCAGTCAGATTGGCCAGAGTCATCTTGGCAATATTATTGAGAATGATATTGTTCATCTCGCTTTGCATGAAGCAATGAACGGCCTGGAAAATGTTAGCGTCTATTGTCCAGACAAAATTGAAGAGATGGAATTGGATGGTGAGCTGAAAACCCTGACACTATCAAAAGCAGGAGACATTAGCGGGCGCGTAGTGATTGGTGCCGATGGCGCACAGTCACGTGTGCGAGAACAAGCCAGCCTCGGTCAATATAAAGACAAATATGCGCAGCATGCTTTTGTCTGCACTGCTGCGTATGAAGGCAGTCAGGAAGATATTACCTGGCAGTCATTCACCTCTCATGGACCCTTGGCATTTTTGCCCTTGGCCGATAGTGGTAAGGAACACTTTGGCTCACTCGTCTGGTACGACTTGCCTGAAAGTGTCGGCAAATTATCGCAGATGGGTAACGAGGAGCTGTTAGCGACGATCAAAGCTGCTTATCCTTCAGAGCTTCCTACCATTACACGCATTGTAGAGCACGCTAGCTTCCCTTTATTTAAGTCCCATGCCATTAACTATGTCCGCCAGGGTGTGGCATTGGCGGGGGATGCAGCACATACTATCAATCCTTTAGCCGGGCAGGGCGTTAATCTGGGCTTTATGGATGCTGCGATGCTAATCGAAATTCTGGGGCAAGCACACTTAGCGGGCGAAGATATTGCTAGCCTTGAAGTCCTGCAGCGTTATCAAAAAAGTAGACGACCAGAGAACCAGAAAATGATGAGCATTATGGATATGTTCTATCATGGCTTTAGTAATGAGTTGCTGCCGCTAAGGGTGGTAAGAAATATAGGCCTGGGTCTAGCAAATAATTCCGGGCCTGCGAAAAATAAAGTGATGCAGTATGCGGTGGGCGCAATAGGTAACTTGCCTAAACTTGCTCAAGCCTAAAGGAAGCAAACGAGGAAAAAACAATGACAGAAACGCTATTTACCAAAATTATTGATCGTCAGATTCCTGCAGATATCGTCTATGAAGATGACATCTGCCTGGCATTCAAGGATATTCAGCCAACCGCTCCCGTACACTTGCTTATCATCCCTAAAAAACCAATCGCGACGATTAACGATATGGATGAAGGTGATAAGGAAACATTTGGACATTTGTTCTTTGTTGCCAAGAATATTGCCGCCGATATGGGCTTCGCAGAAGATGGTTACCGTGTTGTGATGAATTGCAATGAATATGGTGGACAAAGCGTCTACCACGTACACCTGCATTTAATCGCTGGTAAACCTTTGGGTTGGCCTCCTTTCACCGAGAAGCTTAAAGTCTGAGCAAGTGTAAACAAGGGTAAAACCATTGCTGACAGACTAATATTTAAGCACCCTCTTCGTTAAACTAGAGCTACCTAAACGAAGAGCGTGGTGAAATATGATCTGGAACCTGGAAGAAAGAAAGTCTAATAAGAGCCTACAGTCAATACTACAAGGCTTGGTATTATTTGCCATGATGTTTTCATTGGCGGCACTTGCTGAAGCTGATGAACTTTCTTCTCGTCTGGAATCACACTTCAATGCCGATAGCTCGTATCGCTTTATCAACTATGAAAGTGTTAATCAGGTGCATGCTGATGAGTATGGCAGCATGCGCTACTTAGT
The DNA here is from genome assembly GCF_001635235.1 of Oleiphilus sp. HI0117. Lineage (NCBI taxonomy): Bacteria > Pseudomonadati > Pseudomonadota > Gammaproteobacteria > Oceanospirillales > Oleiphilaceae > Oleiphilus > Oleiphilus sp. HI0117. The sequence goes on from NZ_LWGA01000758.1 coordinate 3,348, forward strand.
GATGGATTTTGATTTGCGACTTGCCAGTAATGATCTTCAAGGCAGTATTCACCAGATTTGTAATACTGTCTTGGCAGATAGGCAGTTAATAAAAGACCTATCTCGTCATGGCTATGATATGGTTTCAGTATCATTTGATAGGCAGTCACAGTATGACTGCCTATAAATACCTAAAAAAACAAACGCTCTAACTCCTTACCCGGGTCTGCCGCCCGCATAAATGCTTCACCGACTAAGAAGGCGTTCACATCACGTTCTTGCATAGCGATCACGTCTTCTCGAGCATGTATGCCGCTTTCTGTGACCACAATCCTATCTTCGGGAATCTGCTTCAATAAGTTAAAGGTGTTATCGAGTGATACTTCGAAAGAGTGAAGGTCCCGATTATTAATGCCGATTAAGCGAGTTTCCAGCGTTAAGGCATCTTTAAGCTCTGCTTCATTATGAACTTCGACCAAAACATCCAGGCCGATTTCATGGGCGATGCCACTTAACTCCTGCATTTGATCTTTTGTTAGGCAAGCGGCAATCAGTAGCACGCAATCAGCATTCACAACGCGGCTTTCGTAGATCTGATAAGGCGCGACCATAAAATCCTTACGGATAATCGGCAAGGCGCTCGCAGCACGAGCTTGTTGCAAATAGTCCTCATGGCCTTGGAAAAAATCACGGTCAGTAAGTACCGATAAACAGGCTGCACCGGCCTTCTCATAACTTTCGGCAATGGCGGCAGGTACAAAGTCCTCTCGAATAATTCCTTTGCTTGGTGATGCCTTCTTGATCTCGGCAATAATGGCAGGCAAATTGTTCGCGTTCTTGGATTCTATCGCCCGCACAAAGCCGCGGGTCTCATCCCGATCGAAGGCTTGTGCCTTGCAGTCGGCTAGCTTTAGCGTGCTTTGTCTTTCCTCAATTTCCTGCCACTTGCGTGCGACAATCTTTCGCAGAATGGTTGGAGTTTTATCGCTGGCTGAATCTGGGCCAAAAGAAACGTCTGACATAATGAATCCGGTAT
>NZ_LWGA01000759.1:0-2701 GCF_001635235.1 Oleiphilus sp. HI0117
GTCTTCCGAGCAATCGATCGAATCGATTGTCCCTCCCGAATATGCCAGCGTCGAATTACGCTTAGTAGAGCCACGTCTATCACTCCATTTTCTCCTGCTTTGCTGAAGCAGGGATAGGTTTATACGTGGGTCAAAATTCGATGCAAATATATGGCTTTAGTGGGTCAGTTTTGGGTGCAAATCAACAATGAGGCCAATGTAGCACTGATGTAGCACAACTTATTCCAAGCATGCCAGCTACTAAAATAACCAATTGAAATAAAAGAAGAAAAATGGTGCCCCCTCCCTGACTTGAACAGGGGACCTACCGATTATGAGTCGGGTGCTCTAACCAACTGAGCTAAGGGGGCACTGATTTTGGCTTTGAGCCAAGAGATGATCCAGAGAGTTCTTGATCAATACGGGGCGCATTATAATGCGCCCCGAAAGAAGATGCTAGAGGAAAATGCTTATTCGTCCAGGAAGCTTCTTAGGTGATCTGAGCGGCTTGGATGGCGTAGTTTTCTTAGCGCTTTCGCTTCGATCTGACGGATACGCTCACGCGTTACGTCGAACTGCTTACCTACTTCTTCCAAAGTATGGTCTGTGTTCATTTCGATACCAAAACGCATACGTAGTACTTTTGCTTCTCTAGCAGTTAGTCCGGAAAGAACCGTACGTGTAGACTCTCTTAAGCCCTGGCCTGTAGCCGTATCAACGGGCGATTCTGCCTGGCCATCTTCGATAAAGTCACCCAAGTGTGAATCTTCGTCATCACCAATAGGCGTTTCCATTGAGATTGGTTCTTTAGCAATCTTAAGGACTTTACGTACCTTGTCTTCAGGCATATCCATGCGCTCACCTAACTCTTCAGGTGTTGGCTCGCGGCCCATTTCCTGAAGCATCTGGCGTGAGATGCGGTTCAATTTATTAATGGTTTCGATCATGTGTACCGGAATACGGATCGTACGTGCCTGGTCAGCAATAGAACGAGTAATTGCCTGACGAATCCACCATGTAGCGTAAGTCGAGAACTTGTAACCACGGCGATATTCGAACTTATCTACCGCTTTCATCAAGCCAATGTTACCTTCCTGAATAAGATCCAGGAACTGTAGGCCACGGTTGGTATATTTCTTCGCGATGGAGATAACCAAACGAAGGTTGGCTTCTACCATTTCCTTTTTCGCACGACGCGCTTTTGCTTCACCAATCGATACACGACGGTTGACGTCTTTAATTTCAGCGATGGTCATGCCAGTTATGTTAGCCATTTCTGCGATCTTTCTTTGCGCACGCGTAATTTCAACACGGTTCGCTTCTAGCTTCGCTGCACAGGGGTGACTTTCTTCAATTAGGCCGTCAATCCACTGTAGGTTTGCTTCATTACCCGGGAATCGTTTGATGAACTCTTTACGATCCATACCGCAATATCTGGAGCAAAGCGCCATAACTGCACGCTCATTAATCCTAACGATTTCGTTGGTAGTACGAACTTCAACGATCAAGGCATCGAACTGCTTGGCACTCAATTTAAACGGTGCAAACAGTTTACCTAGCTCATTATAAGCTTTAGCTGCTTCTTTACTGCTACGAGTATGCTTTGCTTCTTCTGCTAAGGCTACCGCTAGCTGAGCACGAAGTTCATCCATGCGCTCACGCACTTCTTCTGGATCAGGGCCTTTCTCGCCCTCTTCTTCGTCATCGTCGTCGGAATCAGCACTATTCGCTTCGACTATAGGAGCCGGTGCAGGAATCGCATCGGTCTCTGGGTCAACAAAGCCTGAAATAATGTCACTTAGACGGCCTTCTTCTTCCACTGTCGTGTCATATCGATCCAAGATACCCTGAACGACACCCGGAAAGTGAGCCAAAGATGCCATCACATCCCGAACACCTTCTTCGATACGCTTGGCGATACGAATTTCGCCTTCACGCGTTAGTAGCTCTACAGTACCCATTTCACGCATATACATACGTACTGGGTCAGTTGTTCTGCCTGCTTCGGTTTCTACTGCTGCCAGTGCCGCAGCTGCTTCAGCCGCCGCCACTTCGTCTGTTGAATCTCCATCTGACATAAGCAATGAATCAGCATCAGGCGCAACTTCAACAACCTGAATACCCATGTCGTTGATCATGCGAATAATGTCTTCAACCTGATCCGGATCCGCAATATCTTCTGGAAGGTGGTCGTTTACTTCTGAGTAAGTCAGGTACCCTTGTTCTTTACCGCGGGCGATGAGATCTTTTAAACGAGACTGTTGTGAATTGCCTGACATGTCTATCCTATAAGTTGGAATTCGTTACTGATGGCCGATCAAAAAATAGTCGGCCATTATATAGAAAGTTTGCTTTTCAACCAAATCAATATGGATCCAAAATGAGATTTTTCAAGTCTGAATTGGAATAACTTTCATAAATTTGGCCGTTTCGAATACTAAAAGGCCTTTTACTTAGATTTCCTTAGGGAAATAGCTCTTAGCGCTTGCTTTTCAGATTCGCTCATTTCACTAGGAAGCTTATTGAATTTTGTTGCTTTCAAGGCGTCATTCTGGGTTTGTTTATTCTTCAGCCGTTGCAGCAAGTCAGTCGCAACGTCCTGGATTTCCTTCGCGTCGGGCACCCATTCCAAGCGATCAAATAAGCTAGAGAACTGAGCACGATAACCCACTTCATCCGTAGCCAGAAATAACAACAAAGACTGAGTCGTTGCTATTTTTTG
>NZ_LWGA01000760.1:0-3889 GCF_001635235.1 Oleiphilus sp. HI0117
CAGCACGCTCCGAAATTTCGTGAATTTTAAGTTGGGCGCTGCCCTTTTCAGAAATTAAGGATTTTGCTGCATTCAGAATTGCGTCGACACGCTTTTTACTTCTTGCCTGAGTCGGCCTGCGACGACTGTCATTTGTTTTATCTTGCAAAGTTGTTCCATATAATTGCGAATAAATTATAAGGTGACCAGGCTGCTAGATGTACACACTCTGAAAATTCACCAACTAGAGCGCTAGTTTAACGCCGTTTTAATCTAGATGGGAGTACCTAATCAAGATTTGCTCACCGGGACCCTCTGAATAGCACCTTGGAGATTTCTATATTCGCGTGCCTCTGTCACATTTTTTTGCTATGATCCGCCCCACTTGGTCTCCAGTACGCTGGACTGCACCATACGCTCTTTATCAATTCGTTCTTTTGTCATTCACTTTTTATATGTAAGTGGTAACTATGAAGCCTATTTTAAATATTGCTTTGCGCGCTTCTCGTCAAGCATGCGAATATATTAATCAAAGTATCGATAAAAATGATCCAAACCAATCTGACCCTAATGCTAATGAAAAGCTGGTCAGCCATCTTGAATCTACTTTATTTCAAACCTTCTTTGATAGCCTAAAGAAAGCCAACCCAACCCACTTCATTATCGCACCCGATGAAACACCTAGCGACGTAAAAGAAGATAGCTGGCAAGTTAACGGCTTTCACGCGCCCTACAACCTGCTACGAAAAATCCCAGCAACGGCTTTTTCACTTGTTCATAAGTCTTCAGGAAAATCTCAAAACGCCTTACTTGTTAACCCGACAAATGGTGATGAATACACAGCAAGCCGTGGAAGCGGAGCAGCACTTAATGGCAGAAGAATTCGTTGTACCTCTCCTAAATCGCTAGCTGAAGCGACGGTTGCAATCAATACCATAAATCAATTCGACTCACCTGCCGAATCTCACGTCATTGCTGACTTTATTAGTGAAGTGGGAAGCAATGTCGGTCAAATGCAGGTTAGCAATTGCGATGCTCTTGATGTCGCCATGGTTGCCGCTGGCCAAATTGATGCAGCAATACTAACCAAGGTAAACGCTAAAGAGCTTGAAGCAGCTCTGCTGCTATGCCAGGAGTCTGGCGCACTGACAGGTACACTAAACGGCGGTGTATTTAGCGATAAAGAAGACAAAATCATCGTTGCCAATCCAAAGCTCTTTAAAGCATTGGTCCAGCGCTTTAATACTTTTCAAACACGCCTCTAAGGTAGCGCGTTTGAGAGCGCTAAATACTAGCCATAAAAAAGGGAGCTTCTGCTCCCTTTTTTATGGCTAGTATTTGACTACCTGACTTTAAGGTTGGTCATCAATAGCGTTTCCTTCCTCGTCCTCGACAACTGGAGCAATCAAATCTTCTTTGCTCACACCCATCGACAACAAGACATTACTAGCAACATAAATAGATGAATACGTACCCACTAACACACCAATCAAAAGCGCCTTAGCAAAGCCGTTAATCATTTCACCACCAAGAAAGTACAAGGCAAACAGCACTAACAAAGTCGTCGCCGATGTAACCAAGGTTCGAGATAAAGTTTGTGTCAACGAAATGTTAATGACTTCATCAGGCTCTGACTTTCTTAACTTTCTGAAGTTTTCCCTAATACGGTCGGATACAACAATCGTGTCATTCAAGGAATAACCAATTACCGCTAGTAGAGCAGCCAATACGGTTAAGTCGAAATCCCAACCCAGAATGGAAAAAGCACCAATAACGATAATGACATCATGTATCAAAGCCGATACAGCACCTACCGAGAACTTGAACTGAAACCTGACAGCAACATAGAACATGACCAAACCCAAGGCCAACAGCAAGCCAATGCCGCCCTGCTCTCTTAACTCTTCACCAACCTGTGCGCCAACAAATTCAGCTCTGGTCAGCTCTAGCTGCACACCATTCGCAGACAAGGTGCTCGCGACTTGCGCACCAACCTTATCGTTAAACGACTCAGACAAGCGAACCAACACAGATGTTGCTGCACCAAAGTTTTGTACAACTAATTTCTCATAACCCGCTGCAAGCAACTGCTCACGCACTTCTTCAAGGTTCGGCGCTTCTTGGTATTCAACCTCTACCAGCGTCCCCCCTGTAAAATCCAAACCCAAAGCCAGACCTTTCACACCAAGCGAAGTAATTGAGGCAAGCAATAAGATGATCGAGAATGCCGCGGCAATCTTACGTTTGCCCATAAAATCTATTGTATTGTTCATCCTGAGCACCTTACCCTATCGAAATTTTCTTCAGCTGACGGCCGCCATAGGCCAAGTTAACAATCGCTCGCGTCAGTACGACAGAAGTGAAGAGCGAAGTCATAATACCGAGTGACAATGTCACCGCAAAACCTTTAACCGGGCCAGTTCCTACCGCAAACAAGATAACCGCAGCAATCAACGTGGTTATATTTGCATCGAAAATCGCTACAAATGCTCGACTATAGCCGGCATGAATAGCTTGCTGAGGAGAAAGACCGTTTGCCAGCTCCTCGCGGATACGAGCAAAGATCAACACGTTTGCATCAACCGCCATACCGACAGTCAGTACAATACCAGCGATGCCTGGCAGGGTAAGTGTGGCAGAGATCATCGACATTAATGCACACAATAGAATGACGTTTATTGCTAGAGCAATATTCGCGACAACACCAAATGCCCGGTAGTAAACAAGCATAAACAATAAGACCAAAGCGAAACCGATTTGAACGGACATCAAACCCGCGTCGATATTTGCCTGCCCCAGGCTAGGCCCAACTGTACGCTCTTCAACAAAGTAAATTGGCGCTGCAAGCGAACCCGCTCTAAGAAGCAATGCCAGTTCAGCAGCTTCGGTGGCTGAGTCCAGACCGGTAATACGGAAGCTGTTACCAAACGCCCCCTGTATCGTTGCCAAGTTAATAATCTGGCGAATCTCACGGTTACGACGCTCTGTTACTTCTTCACCGTCGACTATTTTCTTAATTAGCTCAGACTTCTGCTCGATAAATAAAACACCCATGCGGCGCTTTAAGTTTCGCTTGGTCACTTCAAGCATCAACTTACCGCCCTTACCGTCAAGGTCGATATTAACCTGTGCCACTCCGTTTTCATCAAAACTCGCACGAGCATTCGATACATTGCTTCCCGTGACGATAATATCTTTTTCCAGGTAAGCGGTACGTCCTTTCTCACTCTTGAAGTCAAACTGCTGCATTTCTCGGCTAGAAGCGCTCGACTTAGCCTCTAGACGAAACTCCAGGTTTGCTGTTTTACCAATAATACGTTTTGCTGCCGCCGTATCCTGAACACCAGGGAGCTCAACCACGATACGGTTACGCCCCTGACGCTGAACCAAAGGCTCAGCAACACCCAGTTCGTTAACACGATTTCTAAGCGTAATCAGGTTTTGTTGAACAGCATAATCTTCAATCTCTTTAATTCGCGCTTCAGATAGTTTTAGCAATAAGAAGAAGCTTTCATCTTCTTCGATTGTTGTACGTGTAAACTGACGATATTCTGATGCGGCAAGCGAAACCGCTTTGTCCAATTCCTTTTCAGACTTGAACTTAACCTTGAGGCCATCAGTGCCTTCAACCAATACCGAACGATAGCGAATTTTTTCACTACGCATCGCTGTTTTAATATCACTCATTGAGACTTGAAGCTTTTGACTCAAAGCTTTATCCATATCAACTTCGAGTAAGAAGTGAACACCACCTCGCAAATCTAGACCAAGTTTCATAGGTCCAGCACCCATAGACTTAAGCCAATCAGGTGTGCTTGGTGCCATATTTAGCGCCGCAATATAATCACTACCCAAAACATCGCTTAGGACTTCTTTTGCAGATAATTGAGCTTCGTTGTCATAGAAACGA
>NZ_LWGA01000761.1:0-8281 GCF_001635235.1 Oleiphilus sp. HI0117
CAGTTACCCCAGCTCAGAACTGTGGCGAGTGAATCTTGCTTTATTGAGTCTCGCTGCTGTCATTGCTTTGCCTTATGTCTTGCCAAAAGATCTTCGGAATAAGATTGGCGTCCCGGTATTTTTGTTATTTCCATTTGTCTGTGCGACATTTCTGGACGGTAGCCTGTTTGGTTTGATGACAGTAAGTACTGACTTATGGGGTGGCTTTGCACTGAATATCTTTTTGGCGTCAGCGAGTATTATTATTGCTTTTCCGTTGAGCTTTTTATGGGCCCTAGGTCGACGATCGGAGATGCCTTTTATACGTAGTGTCTGTATTTTGTTGATCGAGTTTTTTAGGGGAACCCCGGTTTTAGCCCTATTTTTTATGGGCTCGGTAATGCTGCCATTATTTTTTCCTGAAGGCACCAGCGTAGATAAATTACTTAGGGTGTGGATTGTTCTGATTCTATTTATGTCGGGCTATATGGCAGAAGTATTTAGGGGTGGCTTTCAAGCAATTCCCCAAGGGCAATACGAAGCCGCTGACTCGCTTGGCCTAAGTTATTGGCAGAAAACTTTGCTGATTATATTGCCCCAGGTGATCAAAGTATCGATGCCCAATATTCTTGCTACCTTCGTTATGCTATTCAAAAATACTACCTTCCTTTTGATCATCGGTATATTTGAAATGCTCAGTACCACTCAAACTGCTTTGAATAACTCAAACTGGTTAGGGGGACATGCAACGGAAGGCTACTTATTTGTCGCTATGGTCTTTTGGTGTTGCTGCTTTGGTATGTCAATGATCAGCAGTAATATCGAACGCAAGCTGGATACCAGCCATAATAATAAATAGCGCTGTCTACTACGGAGATTAATGATGAAAACAGATGTAAAAAGCCAAAACTCTGAGGTTCTGGGCAGTAAAGATAACGTTATTGAAATTAAAGATCTGAATAAATGGTATGGCAATTTCCATGTGCTCAAAGATATAAACTTAAGTGTCAAAAAGGGTGAACGAATTGTTATCTGTGGACCATCTGGTTCAGGTAAATCGACGATGATTCGTTGTATCAACCGACTGGAAGAGTTTCAAAGAGGGTCTTTGGTTGTGAATGGTGTTGAGATGATCGAAGACGTTAAGAATATCGAAGCGATCCGTCGTGAAGTCGGTATGGTTTTTCAGCACTTCAATCTGTTTCCCCATTTGAGCATTTTAGAAAACCTGACGCTTGGGCCAATTTGGGTACAGAAAAAACCCAAAGAGGAAGCCGAAGCGATTGCAATGAAGTATCTGGAGCGAGTGAAGATTCCAGACCAAGCACTTAAGTACCCGGGTCAGTTATCGGGTGGTCAGCAACAACGTGTAGCGATTGCACGATCTCTTTGTATGTCACCTCAAATCATGCTGTTCGATGAACCAACCTCTGCTCTTGATCCGGAAATGATTAAAGAAGTACTCGATGTCATGGTTGAGCTAGCTGATGAAGGTATGACGATGCTCTGTGTTACTCATGAAATGGGCTTTGCTAAGCGTGTAGCGGACAGAGTAATATTTATGGATGGTGGTGAAATTGTTGAGCAAAATACACCAGAGGAATTCTTTACAAACCCAGAAACTGACCGCTTACAACTATTCTTAAGTCAGATACTTCAGCATTAATCCCAAGCAGCCGAGCTTCTTATTCTTGATGAGAGAGCTAATAGCCTTGAGAAGAAGATAGCTCTTCAAGTGTATTGAAGTTCATAAAGCTACTGGCTTCAGCATTTCTTGATGTTGAGAAATCAACCCAGATAGCACCGTTATCTTTAACCCACTTCATTACGCGGTTTTGCCTGTTTACGATTGCATCTTCCAAGCTATCAACAAACTGAGTAGAAATGCATAAGTGAAGAGGGTGGCTTCTGTTTTCATCTCTCGATGCGATTATCAAAGGCTGACCAGGGAACAGCTCTTGTTTTTGGTACAAGATATTGAGCATCTTTTGACCATACTCTTGTCCAAGGCAGGGTGTATCACAGGGGCTGACAAGCAAATAATCAGCATCAGTGTTCAACATCAAGCTGTGTAGTCCTGCCAAAGGACCTTGGAAGCCTTCGATTGAGTCAGAACACACAAGAGGACTGATTTCTTGATATTGAGTTTGATTGCGGTTGCAGTTGATTAACACGCGACGAACATAAGGCTGAAGCGAGTCAAAAACAGACTGGGCCATTGGTTTTTGTCGATAGAGTTGCAGTCCCTTGTCCTTGCCATCCATACGAGTGGAAAGGCCACCGGCAAGAATACCGCCATCAATTTGCAGTGTCATGAGATCTAAATCTGATAGGAGAGTAGCGATGTGGCACCCAAGAAGAGTGCCACCTATGCAAAGCGTAAACTAGTGGGCTTACAAGTTGCTGTCAACAAAAGCTGTCAACTGAGATTTTGATAGCGCGCCTACCTTCGTTGCATCAACATTACCATTCTTGAATAGCATCAAGGTTGGAATGCCACGAATATTGAATTTAGGTGGGGTTTGCTCATTCTCATCAATATTTAACTTACATATTTTGATCTTGCCAGCATAGTCGTCAGCAATTTCCTCAAGGACAGGGGCGATCATTTTACAAGGGCCGCACCACTCCGCCCAGTAATCGACAAGTACAGGGATGTCAGAATTTAAAACTTCCGTTTCGAAAGTTGCGTCACTTACATTGATGATGTTATCACTCATGTTTTGATTCCAATAAAAGATTTAGAGAAGCCTGAAAGCATTTGATGCGTTACAATACAGCTATCTCTTAAGAAATGAAAAATCGTAACGAGTAATATATAGCCTTATCAGAGGATTTCAAGGACGTGTTAACTCACAATGATACGAAAGCAGAGCCAAATAGCTGCTCAGACCACATTGCAGCGATAGATTTGGGCTCAAACAGTTTTCACATGGTTGTCGCAAAAATTTCTCATGGCGAGATTAGAGTCGTTGATAAGTTTGGTGAAAAGGTCCAGCTAGCGGCAGGTCTCGACGAAAATGGAGAAATAACTCCAGAAGCCCATATCAGGGCAATTGAGTGCTTGAAGCGCTTCTCCCAGCGGATCAAGAGCTTTGACTCTGCATCTGTGCAGATCGTGGGTACAAATGCTTTAAGAGCAGCCAAAAAGAAAACTGACTTTCTGCGTGATGCCGAGCGTGTAACAGGTCACCCAATAGAAATAATTTCTGGCAGAGAAGAAGCGCGTCTAATTTATCTTGGTGTTGCTCATACCCTGGCTGATGATAAAGGCAATCGCCTGGTTATCGATATCGGTGGTGGTAGCACCGAATTGATAATTGGTGAACGCTTTGAGGCAAAAGCCTTAGAAAGTATGCATATGGGCTGCGTTTCTTTCAGAGAAAAATATTTTCCTGGTGGTGAGCTAACTGAGCAAGGATTTAATAAAGCAATCAAGCACGCATCCAGAGAATTATTCAGCATAAAGGAACAATATAAGTCGCTTGGATGGCAGCATACAGTGGGTGCTTCGGGTTCAATTAAGGCTATTCTAAATGCTTTGCGTCATCTTGGTTTAGCTGAAGAAACGATTACATTAAAAGCTTTGAAAGAACTAAAAGGCCTGATGATTACTCTCGGACATTGTGAGGACTTAGTTAAACTAGGTGTGAAATCTGAGCGTGCATCGATCTTTGCAGCCGGCTTTTCCATACTCTACTCATGCTTTAAGGTACTGGGCATCAAAGAAATGGAGTTCACATCGGGCGCGCTTAGGGAAGGTTTGCTGTATGACATACTAGGCCGGATTCAGCATGAGGATGTCAGAGAACGTTCACTTCAATCGATGCAGGCTCGCTATGCTATTGATGTTGAACACGCTGAAAGAGTAGAGAAAACAGCGCTTCATGCATACAAGCAAATTGCTTCGTATTGGGATATAGCCTTACCGCAATGTGAAAATCTACTACGTTGGGCAAGCCGGGTTTTTGAGGTTGGGCACTCTATTGCTCATGCACAATACCACCGGCATGGTGCTTATCTCGTTTATCACTCTGACCTACCAGGTTTCTCGAGATTAACTCAGCTGCACCTTTCTGTGATAGTACGTACTCACAGACGGAAATTTAGTGATGAGCCTTTTATTGGAATGAGTAAACAGGAAACGCAAACACTGAAGCGCCTGTGCACAATATTCAGACTGGCGGTTGCGCTGACAGCAGAACGTAATCAAGCTGAAACGGATTTCACCCTAAGGGCTCAGGACGAGTGCTTATCCCTTAGTATGGGGAAAGGCTGGTTTGAGGCAAATCCCTTAAATACGTCGATCTTGGAGTTAGAGCAAGACTTGTTACGTAAGCAGGGCTTTCTTCTACTGCTAGCTAAAGATTGACGACTTTCCAACTACACGAGATTCTTAATGATTGTTTTAGGTATTGAGTCATCTTGCGATGAGACCGGTGTTGCTTTATATCATAGTGAGAAAGGTTTGCTTGCACACCAGTTATATTCCCAAGTAGAGATGCATGCGGACTATGGTGGTGTTGTCCCGGAATTAGCTTCTAGAGATCATGTAAGAAAAACCATTCCTTTAATAGACGCTATTCTCAAAGAAGCTGGGCTAGAGAAGGGCGATATTGATGCGATTGCCTATACTGCAGGGCCGGGATTAGTAGGAGCGCTGATGGTCGGTGCTTCCATTGCGAATGCCTTAGCGATGGCGCTTGATATCCCCATTATCGGTGTACACCACATGGAAGGACACTTACTGGCGCCGATGCTAGAAGATAGTCCACCGGAATTCCCCTTTATTGGTTTACTTGTATCGGGTGGCCATACTCAATTGGTTTCAGTGCAGTCTATTGGTGAATATGAAATTCTGGGTGAGTCATTAGATGATGCGGCAGGTGAAGCCTTTGATAAAGCGGCGAAAATGTTAGGGCTCGATTACCCGGGAGGTCCCCGAATTGCGAAACTGGCTGAATATGCCCGAACAGAGCTTGGTGGAACACCTTATCGATTTCCCCGTCCAATGACAGATCGGCCAGGACTGGATTTTAGTTTTAGTGGCCTGAAAACTTTTACCTTGAACACGGTAAATGATGTCCGTGCTAAGAAAGAGTTGGATAAAGATGATCAGGCAAGGATCGCGCTAGCATTTGAAGAGGCAGTTGTTGATACGCTTAGAATTAAATGTAAACGAGCCCTTGAACAAACAGGGATGAAAACGCTCGTTATTGCAGGCGGTGTGAGTGCCAATACGCATCTCCGACAGACTCTGGAGCCAATGGTAAAAAAACTGGGTGCCAGGGTTTCTTATGCTCGTCCGGAGTTTTGTACGGATAATGGTGCAATGATCGCTTATGCCGGCTATCAGCGCTTGCAGGCAGGCCAGGGCTCAAATCATGAGTTTGCAGTACAAGCACGTTGGCCACTAGATACGCTGCCTGCACTAGGCTAGATTTTAATCCTGACAATAGGTTAATTTGATGGCTCAAGATTACTCTGAGGTATTAATTGAAAAGCTCGAAATTGACGCCTCAATAGGTGTGTTCGAATGGGAAAAGCAGATCAAGCAAACATTGTTGTTTGACCTTGCTCTAGTGTGTGACTTTTCAGCCGCAGCAGAATCAGATGCCATAGAAGATGCTATTGATTATGTGGCGGTTTGCCAGGAGATTGAGCGCATTACCTTAGCCAAACACCATCAGTTATTGGAGTATCTAGCAGACAAAATAGCCGCATCGCTATTTAATAGCTTTGCAATTAGCGCGATAGAACTAAAAATAAGTAAGCCTGGCGCAGTTCCAAACACAAGATCAGTTGGCGTTAGAGTGAAGCGAACACGAGAGCAGCATAGCCATGCCTAAGGTATTCTTGAATCTGGGCTCAAATGTTGAACGTGATCAGAACTTTCGCTCGGGCCTGAGCAGCCTGAAACGGACCTTTGGTGACTTATCTTTGTCTTCAATTTATGAAAGTGAGCCGGTTGGTTTTGACGGTGCGTGTTTCTATAACATGGCGGTATCAATCGAAACAGAGCTAAGCTTGCCCAAGGTTATAAAGGCATTAAAAACAATTGAAGATAGCCACGGCCGCCTGCGCGGAGATAAACACTTTGCACCAAGAACGCTAGATATTGATGTGGTCAGTTACGGGCAACTGACAGGTTTTCATGATGGAGTTGAGCTCCCGAGGCCGGAGCTATACTACAATGGCTTTGTTCTATGGCCGATGGCTGAGTTAGCACCGGATGATATCGATAGCAAAACTGGCTTAAGCTACCAAGTCTTATGGCAGCTTAAGCAAGTAGAAATCGAAGCGAAGCAAAAGGTATGGCGAATTGATCCAAGTTCAGTTGCTGCTATTCTCAAGCCTTAAGCTTATTTGTTTTCATGAAATCGGTGGTATTCAGCGATTAAACCGGCAGTAGAAGAATCTGCAGCAATGTTGGAATCAGCGTCTTCCAGTTGTTTGAGTACTTCGTTACCTAGCTTTTTACCTAACTCTACTCCCCACTGATCAAAAGAATTAAGCTCCCATATTACACCCTGAACGAAAACTTTATGTTCGTAGGCGGCAATTAGGGCACCGACGCTCTTTGGCAGCGTTTTCTCAATAAGAAAGGTATTACTGGGTTGATTACCTTTGTGCTCCATATGCTTGGCTATGAGTTTGGCTTTGGGTTCGTCGTAACCCCTATTTAATAATTCTTGAAAAGCCTGCCTTTCACTACGCCCCTGCATCAAGGCTTGAGTTTGGCTCAGGCAGTTAGCCAATAACATCTTATGATGAGAGCCTGATGGGTGATGCGTATCAAGCGTAGCAATGAAGTCACATGGGATTAGTTTAGTGCCCTGATGCAATAACTGGTGGAAAGCATGTTGGCCGTTAGTTCCAGTACCCCCCCATATTATAGGGCCTGTATGGTAAGTAAGAGCTTTACCTTTTGTAGATACGTGTTTGCCGTTACTCTCCATATCTAATTGCTGGAGGTGATCAGGAAGAAAGCTCAGATACTGATCATAAGGCATTACGGCATGTGAGTCGGCGCCAAAGAAACTGTGGTACCAAATGCCTAGCATTGCCATCAGGCTTGGCATATTCTGCTCAAAGGGAGCTGAGATAAAATGCTCATCCATTTCGTGTGCGCCTTGTAGCAAGGCTTCGAAGTGCTCATTGCCAATCATAAATGCGATTGGAAGACCAATTGCAGACCAGAGTGAATAGCGCCCTCCTACCCAGTCCCACATAGGGAAGATATTTTCTTCCTTAACTCCAAAGGCTATCGCAGCTTCGATATTACTGCTCACAGCATAGAGATGCATGCCAAGGTCTTCTTGAAGCATTCCGTGCTCTAGTAGAAAGTTCTTTACAGTTTGAGCATTTGTAAGTGTTTCCTGTGTACCGAAGGACTTAGACTGAATCAGGAAAATGGTGGATTCAGGTACGATCTGAGAGAGCACTTGGTGGCTATCGCTACTGTCTACGTTAGCAATATAGTGACAACTCAGGCCTTCTTTGGCGATGGGTGATAGTGCTTCGGTAACTGTTTTGGGGCCTAGATAAGAGCCCCCAATGCCGATACTAACGAGAGTATCAATGGGTTTTCCGGTGTAACCAAGAACTTCCTGTTGGTGTATTTTATCAACGAATTCTTGAATTTGAATTCGACATTCAAGGATTTCATCCAATATATCTTGGCTAGGCGAATAGCTAGTAGTTTGAGTCAGGCTAGACTTTGGAAGTCGTAAGGCCGTATGTAAGACGCCTCTGTCCTCTGTGTTGTTCAGTAAGTCTCCATTCTCTCCTGTGCCACAAAACAAGGCCTTAACCTTTGCTTCAAGCCCTGCTTCAGCAGTGAGCTGAGATAAGAGCGAAATCGTTTCCTCGGTGACACGGTTTTTTGAATAATCATAAAAGACATGTGGTGCCTGAAAGGAGTAGCGATCAAAGCGCTTAGGATCACCTTCAAATAGGTCTTTTACATGAAGCTTAGTAATGAATTTGGCATGATCCTTTAATGCTTGGTAACTAGGTAATACATCCAATGTCATAGTGTTACTCAATATCGATGGTTAAAGATTCACCGTTATATTATCAATTAAACGGGTTGAGCCCAAATACGCGGCTAATAAAATTACGAAAGCTGTATCTGTTTCTTGTGAAGGAGCAAGTGTTGTGGGCTTGGCTATATTGAAGTAATCGGGTTTAAAGCCATTTTTAACCAAGTGTGATTTGGCGTCCTCGCATAATGCAGTGATATCCCGTTCGCCAGCCTGAAGCTGCGCAGCACAATGTTGCAATAGCTGGTAAATCTTAG